>NZ_LN831051.1:603133-904700 GCF_001457635.1 Streptococcus pneumoniae | reverse complement strand
GCTCCACATAGGCCTGATCAACTGACAGACCTTTCTCTGTCATTTGACTGATGATGGTGTCCTCATCCTTGTAGTTGATGCTGGCTGGAGAGGTAATTCCTGCTTGCAAGAGCAAGGTTGCCATCATTTCAGTGCTATACTGCTCTGTATAACGTGGCACTTCAGGTCGTGTACCGACAAAGGACATCTCACCTTTAAGGACATTGACCAACTGAGGCAGTTCGTCCAAACGGACACGTCGGATGAAATTTCCAACCTTGGTAATACGGCTATCGTTAGCAGAAGTCACCAGATTTCCTTTTTTATCCGCATCCGTCACCATGGTACGGAACTTCCAAATCTTGAACCGACGGTTGTACTGGGTCACACGCTCTTGCTTGTAAATCACTGGCCCCTTGCTATCCAACTTGATCCAAATGCTCAAGATGAGAAAGATGGGAGAGGTCAGAACCAGTAAGACCAAGGCCAAAACCCAGTCCAAGCAACGCTTGAAAATCAGCGAACCCTTCCTTTTAGAGACAAGCTGGTAGTAAGACTCAACCTCGCTTGATTTCATTTCCACAGGCAAGTCTTCCCATTTCAGCATGCTGTTCTCCTTTGTTTTTATTATACTATTTGTCAACACTTTTCATTATACCACAAAATGGAAAAGGCGGTGAAAAAAATCTGTAATTTGAAGGATTTCCTTCTAGTACTCAATGAAAATCAAAGTACAGCTTTGAGATTGCAGATAAAGCTGACATGGTTTAAAGAGATTTTCAAAGAGTATAGGCCATGGCCCCTGCCTGCAAACTATACATCTTGTGATAGGTTCCTCCCAGAGCCAAGAGTTCCTCATGGGTTCCACTCTCGATAATGCGTCCCTTATCCAAGACATAGATGCAGTTGGCGTCTTGAATAGTAGAAAGGCGGTGAGCTATAGCAATAGTTGTTCGGCCCTGTCTCATCTTCGCCAGAGAAGCTTGAACCAAGCTTTCTGTTTCAGAGTCAATATTGGCTGTCGCTTCATCCAAAATCAGGATTTTAGGCTGGCTGGCGACTGTTCTAGCAAAGGCAAGAAGCTGGCGTTGCCCAGTAGAGAAGCTCGAACCACGCTCGGAAACAGGGGAGTCGTACCCCTGAGGAAGTTCTTGAATAAAGGAATCTGCATCCACAAAGGCTGCCGCAGCCTGAACCTGCTCATCACTGATTTCTTGGTACATGGCGATATTGGACTTAATAGTTCCATGATAGAGGAAGGGTTCCTGCAAGACCAAACCGATGTTTTTTCTCAGCTCTTCTTGACTGAAATCCCTGATATCCACATCATCCAAGAGAACTCTCCCTGACTGGAATTCATAAAAGCGCATGAGGACATTGATAATAGACGATTTCCCTGAACCTGTATGACCTACAAAGGCAATGGTTTCACCCTTATTAACAGAGAAAGAAATGTCATCCAGAATCGGATGTTTACCGTCATATGAGAAACACACATGTTCAAAGCGGATATTGCCTTCTTGGACTTTGGCTTGCCCATTTTCTTGAAGAGGTTCATAGGTCCTCTCGTCTACCAGGGCAAAGACACGACCTGCAGAAACCATAGACGTTTGCAGTGTTGAAAAGTTTTGCGTCACCTCAATCAAAGGGTCAAAGAGGCGGTTGATGTACTGGATAAAAGCATACATGGTCCCGGCCGTTATCCCGATAGAAAGACCACGATAGCCAAAATAGGCCATCAAGACAGCATAACCTAGAAGTTTCAACAAACTCATGGCAGGTCTCAAAAAGAGGGCATCCAAGGCTACAGAACGGTTGGCATAGACCAAGTGCTCTTGGTTGATTTCATCAAATTCTGCCTGCAGGCGCTTCTCTTGATTAAAGGCCTGGATTATTCTGATTCCCTCGATGTTTTCAGCCAGCTTGCTATTGATATCTGACAAGAGACTTCTGGTTTTCTCAATGATTTTCACTGATTTTTTCCGATAGAGATTGACCAAAAGGAAAATCAAGGGGAGAAAGAGCAAGACTAATGCTGTCAAACGAAAATCCAATACCAACATGGTATAAAGGGTTGTCAGAAAGATGAAAACTGCTGAGATAAAGCTAGATAAAATCCCAGAAAACATATCACTAATCGTCTCGGTATCGTTGGTCAAACGAGAAACGATAGAACCTGCTGGCGTCTTGTCAAAGTAAGACATGCCCAGTTTCTCCATATTGGCAAAGGCATCCCGACGAATATCCCTAACAATACTGTAAGACACGCGCGCAAAGAGAAGATTGCCGACATACTGAACTACAGTTTGTAGGATGTAGAGACCATAGTAGACCAGCAAAACGGTAACGGCTAGTTGGTTAAGATTGCTGAGATACTGGTCGATAAAGTGGGAAGCCACGAGGGGTATGACACTTTTAATGACCGTCGTCGCTAGGAGAAAACTGAGTGCCAAAAAGGTCAGGAGTCTATAAGGCTTGAGATAAGACATCAAGCGCTTCAATACAGCCCATTGTTCTTGTTTATTCTGCATCTTCTTCTCCTTTCATTTCTAACTGCTGAGACTGGTAGGTTTGGGCATACCAGCCATCCATCGCTAGCAAGTCTTCGTGCCTGCCTCGTTCGATAATTTGACCATTTTGTAGAACTAAAATAAAATCTGCATGGACAACAGCACTGAGGCGATGGGCAGTTATAATGGTTGTCTTGTCCTTTCGCGTCTCCTTGAGGTTGTCGATAATCGCATACTCTGTCTTGGCATCTACGGCGGATAAGGAATCATCCAAAATCAAGATATCAGGGTTTAAAATCATAGCCCGACTCATAGCCAACCGTTGCTTTTGACCACCAGAAAGACTGACTCCTTTTTCACCAATCAGCGTATCAAATCCTTGAGGCATGTCTACAATATCTTGGTAAACTCGGGCTAGCTTAGTAGCTTCCTCAACCTCTGAAAGGGGCAAGTTAGGATTGCCAAAGCGGATATTGTCTAGGATTGAAGTCGCAAAGAGAAACTGGTCCTGAGGAACATAGCCCATGAGACTGCGAAGTTCTGTCAAACGATAGTCCCGAATATCGTGACCGTTTAGATAAATGGCACCCTTATCCACATCGTATTCACGCAAGAGGAGCTTGATTAAGGACGTTTTCCCAGAGCCTGTCTGCCCAACCAAGCCCAGTGTTTGCCCTTTTGCCAAACTAAAGTGAATATCCGTCAGTGTTTCCTCATTTTCAAAAGCAAAGCTGTCAATGGCATACTCCAAACGCCCATTTTCAATACCATCCAGAGGAAACTCAGGGTCTTGTACAGGAGATTCCTGAGACAAAAGATTTTCAATCCGCTGGTAAGAAACCTTCCCTCGCTGAGTAGTATTAAAGAGGAAGCCGATGGCCATAAGAGGCCAGACCAGCATATCCAAATAGCTGATAAAGGTGACTAGATTACCAACTGTAATCTGCCCTTCCTGAACCATCAAGGAGCCAACCAAAAGCGTTAAAACATAGGACGAACCAACAAACAAGAGAACCATAGGGTCAAAGAGACTATCATATTTCATGGTTTGCAGGTTCTTTTGGAAGGTTAATTCATTGACTGCCTGAAAAGACTTCAACTCGTCTGCCTGATAACCGAAAGACTTGGTCACTTTGATACCTGATACGGACTCCTGTACCTTGTTATTGAGTTCAGAAAAAGCAGCTTGGGATTCGCCAAAGGCCTTATGAGTCTTTCTCCCTAGGCGACTAGTCGCATAGGCCATGAAAGGTAGGGGGAGAATGGCAACAAGAGTCATCTGCCATGAGATGCTAAAGAGCATGGTCAACAAAGTCACCAGAGCCGTGATAGAGGCATCCACCGCAGACATGACACCGCCACCTGCTAAACGAGTCAAGGCATTGATATCATTGGTTGCGTGTGCCATCAGATCACCCGTCCGATAGGTTTGATAAAAGGCTGGCGACATTTTTGTGAAATGCTTAAACAAGCGAGACCGCATGATCTGTCCCAAGCAATAAGAGGTCCCAAGGATATACATACGCCACACATAGCGCAAATAGTACATACCAAAGGCTGCAAGTAGCAAGTAAAATAGGCTAAGAAGGAGGTCCTGCTGGGTTAATTGCCCCGATGTGATGGCATCAATGACTCGCCCCATAACCATAGGAGGAATGAGATTGAGAACGGAAACCAAGACCAGGGCCACAATCCCGACTAGATAACGGTGTTTTTCTAACTTGAAAAACCACCAGAGTTTTTGAATAATGGACATAAAATCCCTTTCTGATTGCAAATGGAAACCTGAGGCCAATACTCAATGAAAATCAAAGAGCAAACTAGGAAACTAGCCGCAGGCTGCTCAAAGCACTGCTTTGAGGTTGTAGATAGAACTGACGAAGTCAGTAACCTACATACGGCAAGGCGACGTTGACGCGGTTTGAAGAGATTTTCGAAGAGTACAAGACCCCAGGTTTTTCTTATTCATAAGTTACGACTGTAACAGCACCCTTGTCATATTCAGCAATAAAGATATTGGCTACATTGTCATGCCCTTGTTTGCTGAGGTTATCAAGCAACCACTCTTCGCTACGACCAATCGATTCCAAGACGTCTACTTGAATCACACCGTCAGTCACAACTGGATACTTAGGATTTTCATCTCCCATTTGCACAACGATGAGTTGCCCATTTTGCTCTTGCACAGCTCGTTTGACTTGCTTCATCTGGAAAATCCCTTGGCTACGAAGTTTGAGGGCTACATCCGATGCAGACAAACCAACTGAACGACAGGCTTATGGGTCAATATTCCCATTTTTGATAAGGAGAGTTGGCTTACCATCAATCAAACGTTTCACAAAGTGAACATTGTTGTTGAGCTATTTGAGAGTCAAGATCAGTTTGATTAAAATTTCGATATAATTAAGTGTCATTTGTTCACATCCACCAGTTCAATTGCGTCTGTCTTATACAATTCGACTTTCTCTAACAGGTACTTGTCTGGCTCACTTCCGTTTAGGGCACGATAATAGCGATCTCCCACCTTGATAAGTGCGCCATCTGTGTTTGTGGAAGTATTAACATGGACTTCTGACTTGTCTACTCCCAAATCTTTGGAAACAACCTCGATGAAATGAAGTGAAGTTTGAAATTTATTGTTAGAAACTTGATTGTTTTGATAAGTCGTGATGCTGACCAAAAGCATAGCTAAATAAGGCCAGAGCTGAAATCATGACCAACTCACGAAATCTGGTTCCTTTTTTATCATGGTATGCCTTGAAAGCAAAAAAAACTGTCACAGCTAATAGAACAATCCCAAAGCCAACCATGATACCATTTTGCTGACCGATTTGGCTGAGTACATAGTCATAAGAGTAGAATTTCATGTATTTTCACTCCCTTTCATAAAATCATTCTTAATTATAAACGAAAGAGAGTAATTTTTCAAACCATACGTTGGGGAAATAGATCTTTTTTTGGTATAATAAAATCTATAATCTGAATGAAAAAGGTAACTTTATGAAACTTATCTCATGGAATATTGATTCCCTAAACGCTGCCCTAACTAGTGACTCAGCTCGTGCCAAATTGTCCCAAGAAGTCCTACAAACCTTGGTCGCTGAAAATGCTGATATCATTGCTATCCAAGAAACCAAGCTTTCTGCCAAAGGACCTACAAAGAAACACGTGGAAATTTTAGAAGAACTCTTCCCAGGCTACGAAAACACGTGGCGCTCTTCCCAAGAGCCTGCCCGTAAAGGCTATGCTGGAACCATGTTCCTTTATAAGAAAGAACTTACACCCACTGTCACTTTCCCAGAAATCGGTGCCCCTTCTACCATGGACTTGGAAGGCCGCATCATCACTCTAGAATTTGATGCATTTTTCGTGACCCAAGTTTACACACCAAATGCTGGCGATGGTCTTAAACGCTTGGAAGAACGCCAAGTCTGGGATGTCAAATATGCGGAGTATTTGGCTGAACTAGACAAAGAAAAACCAGTCCTTGCGACCGGTGACTACAACGTAGCCCACAATGAAATCGACCTTGCAAATCCTGCTAGCAACCGCCGTTCACCTGGATTTACTGACGAGGAACGTGCTGGATTTACCAACCTATTGGCAACTGGATTTACTGATACCTTCCGCCATGTTCATGGCGATGTTCCTGAACGCTACACTTGGTGGGCACAACGCAGCAAAACTTCTAAAATCAACAATACAGGCTGGAGAATCGACTACTGGCTCACAAGTAACCGTATCGCTGACAAGGTCACTAAATCTGATATGATTGACTCAGGTGCTCGCCAAGACCATACACCGATTGTCTTGGAAATTGACTTGTAAGGATTTTCTATATGGACTACAATGCGGTCATTCCCGAGTTTCTTGTATCGAATATCGAACAGTCCCGGTCCTTCTACTGTGGTTTACTGGGTTTTAGGATTGAATACCAACGTCCAGAAGAAAACTTTCTCTTTCTCTTGAAGAGTGTCAACTAATGTTAGAGGAGGGAACAAAGGATCAACTAGCTGAACTGACCTACCCCTTTGGTCGTGGAGTCAATCTCTCCTTTGGCATAAAGGATGTTCCAAAACTCTATCAAAAAGTGATGGAGGCAAACTATCCTATTTATCGTCCCTTGACCAAAAGAAAGTTTCGTGTCAGTGATCCCTATATCTATCCTCATAAATTTGCAGTTTTGGATCCAGATGGCTATTTTTTAAGATTTAGCGAGTAGAATAATAAAAATTGGGAAAAGTCTTTAAAAGTTAGAAAAAGGCATATTGTCAGGTGTCTAAAAACTTGATAGTATGTCTTTTATGATGGAAAAATCTTCTAATACTCTTCGAAAATCTCTTCAAGCCACGTCAACGTCGCCTTACCGTAGGTATATAATACTGACTCTGTCAATTCTATCCACAACCTCAAAACAGTGTTTTGAGGTTGTGGATAGCTTCCTAGTTTGCTCTTTGATTTTCATTTAGTATAAATGTTAGCTTACAATGGAGTTTTTGTTCACCCTCTCTTCTGTTTGTTCGTTTTTTAAACCAAAACACTAACAAAATAGTTGATTTCTAAAGTTATTTAGTGTAAAATAAAAACATTGGCTCAAGCCTATTTAAAATTGAATATCGTTTTACTTGTTTATGTCGTGAATTGGCACGACGTTTCTACAAGGTGCCGGAACACCTAACAATAAGTAAGTCAGCAGTGAGATATGGCCGTTTTTGCCATGCCTATTTGGGGGACTTACTTAGAGATTAAGTAGGTCTTTTTTGAATATTTTTAATATTTCCCTTAATTAGTGCGGACGGGAGGTGAAATTATCCTGTGAATAATTTCAGGAATCCAGGGAATTTCATCCCTAATTTTTGAGCCCCTAGCTCTTTCATTTCTAGGCTTAGGCTAAAATAGTTCCCCGAACTATTTTACTCTCAAAAATCCCGTCATAGACAATAACAAGATTATTGTCTATGATACCACTACAACGGGAAATATTTGATAAGACTCGCTTCGCTCGTAATAGTTTTATCAAATATATAGCATTAGCAAAAGGGATCACTATAGAAACATTTAAACAACAAGTAAATTAACTTTTAGACTTTAGGAGGTCTTATGAAATTATTAGAAGAGCGCATCCTCAAGGATGGGCATATCTTGGGTGATAACATCCTCAAGGTAGATTCCTTTTTAACCCACCAAGTTGACTTTAGCTTGATGCGAGAGATTGGTAAGGTTTTTGCGGAAAAATTTGCTGCTGCCGGCATTACCAAGGTCGTAACCATTGAAGCGTCGGGTATTGCCCCAGCCGTTTTTACAGCTGAAGCCTTAAACGTTCCCATGATTTTCGCCAAAAAAGCTAAGAACATCACCATGAACGAAGGCATCTTAACTGCTCAAGTCTACTCCTTTACCAAGCAGGTGACCAGCACCGTTTCTATCGCTGGAAAATTCCTCTCACCAGAGGACAAGGTTTTGATTATCGACGATTTCCTTGCTAATGGCCAAGCTGCTAAAGGCTTGATTCAAATCATCGAACAGGCCGGTGCCACAGTCCAAGCTATCGGTATCGTGATTGAGAAATCCTTCCAAGATGGCCGTGATTTGCTTGAAAAAGCAGGCTACCCTGTCCTATCACTTGCTCGTTTGGATCGTTTTGAAAATGGTCAGGTCGTATTTAAGGAGGCAGATCTCTAATGCAAACTCAAGAAAAACACTCGCAAGCAGCCGTTCTTGGCTTGCAGCACTTACTAGCCATGTACTCAGGATCTATCCTGGTTCCCATCATGATTGCGACAGCCCTTGGCTATTCAGCTGAGCAGTTGACCTACCTGATTTCTACAGATATCTTCATGTGTGGGGTGGCAACCTTCCTCCAACTCCAACTCAACAAATACTTTGGGATTGGACTCCCAGTCGTTCTTGGAGTTGCATTCCAGTCGGTCGCTCCCTTGATTATGATTGGGCAAAGCCATGGTAGTGGCGCTATGTTTGGTGCCCTTATCGCATCTGGGATTTACGTGGTTCTTGTTTCAGGCATCTTCTCAAAAGTGGCCAATCTCTTCCCCTCTATCGTAACAGGATCTGTTATTACCACGATTGGTTTAACCTTGATCCCTGTCGCTATTGGAAATATGGGAAATAACGTTCCAGAGCCAACTGGTCAAAGTCTCTTGCTTTCAGCTATTACTGTTCTGATTATCCTCTTGATCAACATCTTTACCAAAGGATTTATCAAGTCTATCTCTATTTTGATTGGTCTGGTTGTTGGAACTGCCATTGCTGCTACTATGGGCTTGGTGGACTTCTCTCCTGTTGCGGTAGCTCCACTTGTCCATGTCCCAACTCCACTCTACTTTGGGATGCCAACCTTTGAAATCTCATCTATTGTCATGATGTGTATCATCGCAACGGTGTCTATGGTTGAGTCAACTGGTGTTTATCTAGCCTTGTCTGATATCACAAAAGATCCAATCGACAGCACGCGCCTTCGCAACGGTTACCGCGCAGAAGGTTTGGCCGTACTTCTCGGAGGAATCTTTAACACCTTCCCTTACACCGGATTTTCACAAAACGTTGGTTTGGTTAAATTGTCAGGCATCAAAAAACGCCTGCCAATCTACTACGCAGCTGGTTTCCTGGTTCTCCTTGGACTGCTTCCTAAGTTTGGTGCCCTTGCCCAAATCATTCCAAGCTCCGTCCTCGGCGGTGCCATGCTGGTGATGTTTGGTTTTGTATCTATTCAAGGGATGCAAATCCTAGCCCGAGTTGACTTTGCTAACAATGAACACAACTTCCTTATCGCAGCTGTTTCAATCGCTGCAGGTGTCGGTCTCAACAACAGTAATCTCTTTGTCAGCATGCCGACAGCCTTCCAAATGTTCTTCTCAAACGGAATCGTCGTAGCCAGCCTACTCGCCATTGTCCTCAATGCCGTATTAAATCATAAAAAGAAATAAGAAAAAGAGGTGCGAGCCTCTTTTTTGTTTATCACAAATTGATTATAAATACAATCAATCCCAATTCCCATCTAATTGAATTGGACCTATTTCAAATTCTTTAAAATATTATGTTCCAAATCGTTAATATTATATAAGAATGGTAAAATATCAAATGTTTCTCGTAAATTATTCTTAGCCTTATACCAACCTTGTCCATCAGTAATCCACATAAACTCAACATTAGGAAT
Organism: Streptococcus pneumoniae; assembly: GCF_001457635.1. Taxonomy (NCBI): domain Bacteria; kingdom Bacillati; phylum Bacillota; class Bacilli; order Lactobacillales; family Streptococcaceae; genus Streptococcus; species Streptococcus pneumoniae. The sequence goes on along the minus strand of NZ_LN831051.1, from coordinate 895,037 downwards.
AGCTTTAATTTCTTCAGCAATCATTTTGTAAGATCTAGCCGTCTCATTTAATTTTGAACCACTTCCTGAATAAAAATTAACCTCAATCAGATAAAGCACTTGTTCATTTTTTATGACAAAATCAAAACGTTTCACAGTATTCCCATCATTCGTAATAGCAGATAAATCGACAGAAAAAATTTCCTCTATTTCATTTTGTTCAATCTCTTTAAATAAATTCTCTCCTAAAATATACCCTTCAGCTTCAAGATAACTTTGAACAATATTTTCCATCGCATCTCCAGTCCGATTTTTGCGCCCATTAGTATCCATACCAACCTCAACACCTGTAACGTAGTCAACTAAATTTGATACTAAATGATTTTGCAATAAATCAAATATACCTGATTTTTCCAAAAACATAGTATATTCTTCAATACTATAGTTTCGTTTACTAAAATCAAAATAGAAATCTTTTATCGGATCCTTAACAATAATCGTATCTCTCAAACGTTTAGCAATAAGTAGAGGCACAACTTTCAAAATTTCTGGATAATTTTGATATAAGTCTAAAAAATCCTCTTGTATATTTTTACTACCAATAAGACTATTCATAATATTTAGAGCAACTTTTATACTAGATACATTTTTATAAACCTTGGGAAAATCTGTATAATAAGTCCAGTCAGCTACTGTGTCGGTCATCGTTGACAACCACTCATCAAAATTTCTAGTTTGTTTCATTTTCTGCCTCCAACCTCTTCCTTGCAATTTTTAAATATTCTTTTTCAGCATCGATACCTATAAATCTTCTATCTAACCGCTTCGCAACAACACCCGTAGTGCCACTACCAACAAATGGGTCTAGAATATAGTCACCCTCTTTAGTAGAGGCTAAAATAATGCGTTCTAACAAATACTCTGGTTTTTGAGTTGGATGTTTCCCAGCCCATTTTTCAACTTTCTTTGTTAAAGAACCCGTCCAGACATCTTTCATTTGTTTTCCATCATTCAATTCTTTCATTAAATCATAATTGTAGTAATGACGAGCTTTTTTATCATTTTTTCTGGCCCATAAAATGGTTTCAGTAGAATGGGTAAAATAACGACAAGATAAATTGGGGGCAGGGTTTGTTTTCTGCCAAGTAATATTATTCAGAATTTTAAAACCTTCTTGTTCTAATGCCATTCCAACTGAGTATATGTTGTGCAAACTACCTGAAATCCATACCGTCCCATTAGGCTTCAGAACTTCTTTTGCTAGGCGAATCCATTTACGATTAAACTCATGTTTTTCTTCGAATGAAGAAATTTTATCCCAATCTCCTTTATCAACAGAAACAACTTGTCCCCCAGAATTAGATATTCCACCATTACTTAAAAAATAAGGTGGATCAGCAAAAATCATATCCATACTTTCTGGTTTCATTTTTGATAAGAACTTGAACGTATCTGAATGAACAAGAATCATCTTATTTTTATTGTAGTATGGTTTTGTCATAAGAACACCTCCATACTTATATTCGTTATTTTTCATAATTTGTGACTATAATTTCAGAAATTTTTCCTCGACTTGAAGATTTTGCTCCATTAGTTCGGGTAGCTTCAACATAATGTATATTAAAATCCTTATACAACTCCTCTACTAAAGCACTAGAAGAATTTGATAACATAACATAAGCTCCTGTATCACTCAATCTCTTAAAGGCATCTCTTAATCTTACTTGATCTGCAAAAGAGAATCCCTCATGAGTATAAGACGTAAATGCACTCGTCTCAGACAATGGAATATATGGAGGGTCAAAATACACAAAATCTCCTGTTCGAACATCTACAATTGCCTTTTCAAAATCTCCCACTTTAATTTCTAGTTGATTGTTATTTAGATAAACTGAAATAGCAGATATCAATTCCTCATCAACAATTTTAGGATTCTTATAACGTCCATATGGAACATTAAATTGGTTCTTAGAATTCACACGATATAGACCATTAAAGTTCACTCTCAACATATATAGAATACGTGCAGCTCTTTGTACTTCGGACATCATATCTATTCTTTCATCACGATCTGCAGAACGTAAATCTAAATAATATTCTTTTGAATTATATTCCTGATGAACTTTCAAAATTTCAATCAATTCTTGAGGATTGTCCTTAATTTGTTGATAGCAATTTATTAGTTCAGCGTTAAAATCATTAATAACTGCATCTTTAGGAGCCAAATCAAAAAATAAAGCTCCACCTCCAACAAAAGGTTCGAAATACCTGTTATAGGTTTTAGGCATTAATTCTCTAATAACAGGCAATAATTGTCTTTTACCACCTGTCCATTTCGTGAACGGTTGTAAAGTAACTTTCTTTATTTCTTTTATCTTCATGCTTTTAATTATACCATAGAAATTAAAACACAACTCTTGTATTTTCTACCACATTACTAAATTTTCTATTTTAGAATTAAATCATATCAATATAAAAAAATGAGTAAGGCAAATCTTATAAATTCCAAAATTCACCTCACTCTATTAAATTACTCTTTATATCCTTACCCGTCTTTCCTCAGACCTTTGGCCTGTGACAAACATAGTAAAGGTTGCTTTGCAGACATTTCTGCCCTCTTGATTGGTGATATCCACATCCATCACACAGGTTGTACGACCTTGATGGACACATTCTCCTTTAATGGTCAATACATCGTCGAGTTTTCCTGCCTTAAGGTAGTTGATAGAGGATTGGAGTGTCACCCCATCAAGTCCCAGCGAGATAACCACCAAACCACTGATTTGGTCACATAGTGTGAATAGATAGCCACCATGGGCATTGCCATAGTAGTTGAGCGACGAGTTCACTACTTTGGTCGTCACCACAACGTGACCATCTCTCATTTTTTCAATTTCGTAATTTTCAAAGGCAGATATAGCGTCAAAATGAAAGTCTTTCATCGTTTCCTCCTGATATTTCAAATGACACTATGATACTACTTTTTATAGGACTGTGCAAGGAGAAAGCTCCTAGTCTAGTAAAATTCCGACATGTTCCACAAAGCGCATAAAGGCTGTCTGCCCTTGTTCTGTCTGCTTGTAGACTCCTGCATCCTCAAGTACACGCGCAAAGATAGCACCCACAGAGTCCTTGACGATTGCAAGGGCTTTTTCTTTATCCGTTAGGTCTGGATGTTGGGATTTGAGTTGGTCTGCCCACTCCTGATGATAATCGGCAACTGTAACAGCTTCTCCTACAAGATAGCTAGCGACTTGCTCTACTTCTTCTTTCAGACGTGGTGGCAAGATTGCCAAGCCCATGACCTCAATCAAGCCGATATTTTCCTTCTTGATATGTTGGACATCCTTGTGGGGATGATAGATGCCATCAGGATGCTCTGCTGAAGTCTGATTGTCTCGCAAGACCAAGTCCAACTCAAACTGTCCATCACGCTTACGCGCTATTGGTGTGATGGTGTGATGCGGTGTCCCGTCTGTCTCTGCTAAAATCTGCACACTAGAATCTGAATACTGACGCCATTCCTGGAAAATCTTATAAGCTAAGTTAATCAAATCCTCTTTGGAATCCGAAGTCAAGCGTAGGACAGACATTGGCCACTTGATAATTCCAGCCTTGACCTGCTCAAAACCAGCAAATCGGAAGGTCTTTTGCAAGGGAGCCAATTCCATAGGAAATACGTGACGGCCTCCCTGATAATGATCATGAGTTAGAATAGAGCCCCCCACAATCGGCAGGTCGGCATTAGATCCAGCAAAATATCCTGGAAACTGCTCTACGATAGCCAACAGACGTTCAAAACTCTGACGACTAATGGCCATGGGACGATGCTGGCCATCTAAAAAGATACAATGCTCATTAAAGTAAGCATAGGGCGAATACTGGAAACCCCATTCCTGACCAACCATTTCAAAACGGATAATCCGGTGGTTGCTGCGAGCTGGGTGGTTGACCCGACCATGGTAACCCTCATTCTCTAAACAAAGTTGACACTGAGGATAATTACTAGCTTGCACCAACTTGGCTGCCGCAATCTCTTTCGGATCCTTTTCAGGCTTAGAGAGATTGATGGTAATTTCAAGTTCTCCATAATCAGATGGAACACGATAAGCGATATTTTTAGCAATGGCCTTGAGTTTGATGTAGTCATTTTTCTGACTGAGTTGATAAAAATCCTCTATCGCTTGCTCAGGAGAGTAGGCATAGGCTTCCCAGAAGTCACGATTGACCTGACTCGGACAAGGAGTCACCAAGTCCATCAATTCAGTACCAAGGATTTCACGCGCAGTCTGACTATCCTCAATCGTCTCTAATCGAACGGCTTCCTCAACTAGCTGGTCCTTGAGGTCAATCAATTTATCCAGATTGGTCTCAACTTCCAAAACACCTTCTCCCACTCGTGCCAAAACACGATTGGTCAGGTAGATTCGATCCATTTCCTCAAATGAACTTTCAGAAATGACATGTGTTACAAATTTATCTACTAAGGTCACTATAGAGCCTCCTTTTGACTAGTCAAGGACGCGAGTGCCACCTGCAACTTCAGCGATATAGAAGCTTGGAGCGTATCCAACTACTTCCTCGTAGTGTTTGCCTACAGCTTCCTTAAAGGCCTCAACAGTATCTTTTTGAACCAAGGCAATGGCACAGCCACCAAAACCAGCCCCTGTCATACGAGCACCGAGAACTCCTTCTTGTGCCCAAGCTGTGTGAACAAGAGTATCCAATTCCAAACCAGTTACTTCATAATCACGCTCCAGAGAAACGTGTGACGCATTCATCAAACGACCAAATGTTTCCAAATCACCTGCTTGAAGGGCTGCTTGAGCTTTAAGGGTACGTTGGTTTTCAAGCACAGCATGGCGAGCACGTTTCAAACGATTTTCATCTTTAATCAGATAGCTATATTGGTCAACGGCCCACTCGTCCAATTCACCCAGGGTCTGAATATCCAAGGCAACTTGCAATTCTTCCACTGCTTTTTCACACTCAGCACGACGTTCATTGTATTTAGAGTCCGCCAATTCACGGCGTTTGTTGGTGTTCATGATAACAACGACATTGTCCTTCAAATCAAGTGGCACCAAGTCGTATTCTAAAGTATTGGTATCTAAGTAAATAGCACGTTGGTCAGCCCCCATACCAATAGCAAATTGGTCCATAATGCCAGAATTTACTCCGATAAAGTTATTTTCTGTTTGTTTTCCGATTTTAACCAAATCGAGACGCTCTAGTTTTAAATCAAAGAGATGCTCTGCCACGACTCCTGTCAAGAGCTCCAAGGATGCTGAAGAAGACAAACCAGCACCATTTGGGATATTCCCATAAACATAAAAATCAAAACCTTTGTCAATCACGTGCCCAGCTTCTTGCAAGAAATGAAGGACACCTTTTGGATAATTGGTCCAGTTGTGCTCTTTTTCAAACTTGAGGTCAGCGAGAGGCACTTCGATAATGCCCTTGTCCTCAAAGTTAGCTGAGTAGAAACGCAAGACTTGGTCGTCACGCTTACGAGCTGCACCGTAAGTTCCCAAGGAAATAGCAGCAGGAAAAACGTGCCCACCGTTGTAGTCTGTGTGTTCACCAATCAAATTAATGCGGCCTGGTGAAAAGAAGGTTTGGTCTGCTTCTTGACCAAAAACAGCAAGAAAGTCTTTGCGAAGGACTTCAGTAGTAAGATGTTGTGCCATATGAATTCTCCTTTGACTGTCCGTTAAGCCATCTTAACGTGTAATCGTTTTCTTTCTATTGTATCCAAGGAATTTCCCAAGGTCAATCCTTTTTACTAAAATTTTAGTAAACTATCAGTAAAAAGAAGAAAAATATGATATACTAACCTAATCAAGGAGGATTTATGGCTACCTTAAAAGACATTGCACAGCTAGCCTCTGTCTCTATCGCGACCGTATCCCGCGTCCTCAATCGCGACCAGAGCCTATCTGTTACAGAAGAAACCAGACACCGTATTTTAACCGTTGCTGAAGAGCTGGGCTACACCAAGCACCTCAAGACAGGCGAGTCCCACAAACCCAAGCAAAAGATTGCCATTATCCAATGGGTCAGCGAACAAGGGGAGCTAGACGACCTCTACTACTACCAGATTCGCCTAGGAATAGAAAAAAGAGCCCAAGAGTTGGACTACGATATCTTGCGCTATTTTAATGACCACCCTTTTACCCTAAGCGAGGAAGTGATTGGGATTCTCTGCATCGGAAAGTTTAGTCGAGCTCAGATTTCTGCCTTTGAAGAATACCAAAAGCCTCTTGTATTTCTAGACAGCGATACACTTTCCCTGGGACATACCTGTATTATCACGGATTTTTACACTGCTATGAAACAGGTTGTCGATTATTTCCTCAGTCAAGGGATGGACCGCATCGGGATTCTAACAGGGCTTGAGGAAACAACAGACCAAGAAGAAATCATTCAGGACAAGCGTCTAGAAAACTTCAAAAACTACAGTCAAGCGAGGGGAATCTATCATGATGAACTGGTCTTTCAAGGAAGATTTACTGCCCAGTCTGGCTATGACTTAATGAAGGAGGCCATTCAGAGCTTGGGAGACCAACTTCCGCCAGCATTTTTCGCAGCCAGCGATAGTTTAGCTATCGGTGCCCTCCGTGCCCTCCAAGAAGCTGGAATCAGCCTGCCAGATCGCGTCAGCCTCATTTCATTCAACGACACCAGTCTGACCAAACAGGTCTATCCTCCCCTCTCTAGTATTACAGTTTATACTGAAGAAATGGGGCGAGCAGGTATGGATATTCTTAACAAGGAAGTCCTCCACGGTCGGAAAATCCCTAGCCTGACCATGCTGGGAACCAGACTGACATTAAGAGAAAGTACCCTAAATCAAGAATAGGATAACATAAAAAACGAATAGGAGTTTTAGAACTCCTATTCGTTTTTTATTCGATTACAATCATAGACTTAATGGTCTTACGTTCATCCATATCTTTGTAGGCTTGGTCGATATCTTCCAGTTTATAACTTGAAGTAAAGACGCGACCTGGATTGATATCACCATCAAGGACGGCTTTTAGTAAAAATTGCTTATCGTATGTTGTAGCAGAAGCTGCCCCACCTGCTACAGAGATATTTTGCATAAATGTCGAACCAAGAGCACGATTATTATAGTGTGGGACTCCTACAAAGCCCATACGCCCTCCATTATGAAGAACACCTAGCGCCTGTTCTATAGCAGCCTCCGTACCAACACATTCAAGTGCTGCATCTGCTCCTCCACCGAGGATTTCACGCACCTTGGTAATTCCTTCTTGACCACGTTCTGCAACAACAGCTGTCGCACCTGACTCCATAGCCATCTTTTGACGGTCTTCATGACGGCTCATAAGGATAATTTGTGATGCTCCACGCATCTTAGCCGCGATGACAGCACATTGACCAACAGCCCCATCACCGATAACAACAACCTTGTCCCCTTTTTGAACATTTGCAACACGCGCCGCATGATAGCCTGTCGGCATGACATCTGCAAGAGTCAAAAGGGACTTGAGCATCCCTTCTGTATAGTCAGAAGGTTGACCAGGGATTTTAACCAGCGCCCAGTTTGCATAGTGGAAGCGAATATATTCTGCCTGAAAATCACCCCCCAAATTATTGCCAATATGATTGTCGCAAGAACCGTCAAATCCAGCAAGACAGGCATCACACTCACCACATCCATGTGTAAAAGGGACAATCACAAAATCACCTGGTTTCACCGTCGTAATGGCTTCCCCAGCTTCTTCAACAATCCCAATCGCTTCGTGTCCACTATTTTTGTGTCCAGCTTTCGTTTCTGGATTACGGTACCTCCATAAATCTGAACCACAAACGCACGAACGAACCACACGAATAATCACATCATCCGCTTCTATTATTTGCGGACGTTCAATGCTAGCAAGTCCAACCTGACCTGCCTTTGTATATACTGCTGATTTCATTTAAAATTTTCCTTCCTTATAAAGTTTAATTTTGAGATTTAAACGATTTAAAGCTGTCTGTAGCTGAGACAAGCGCTCCTCTAATTTTTGCTTTTCCTCTTCTAAAATACCAAGCCTCTCCTCTCTCGTTTCATCTCCCTTTTGGTAGAGCGACATATAGTCAACTAAACTATCTACAGAGACACCCGCCGAACGAAAACACTTAATAAATTCCAGCGCTTCGATATCCTGATCTTGAAAATCACGAATCCCAGTAGCAGTACGAGTAATCGGTGGCACAAGACCAACCCGTTCATAATACCGAATCGTATCCGCTGAAATTCCCAACAAATCACTGGCAGATTTAATATTCACACGCTAACCTCCTCTCATTTCATTCACTGAATTCACGCTATTCTAACTCACTTATCTTATTATATAACTTTGAGTTGACTCCAAGTCAAGCATTTTGTATCTAATCGAAAAATTTTTATCATTAACAATCATATATCTGGAGTTTATACAATGCTCTTCTCTTACCAATTTTTGAAATATTTAAATAATAAAGAAATTACTCTATTCCAAATAAGATAGTACCCAAGTATTTTTCACTTTTTTCTAATGTTGATGCTCATAACTCCGTTCCAAGTCACACACCTTTCGCTTATGGGTTTGGTGAGTTTCTAGGTCAGCATCAATTTCAATGGTAATATTTTGAAAACCACAATCTTTTAGGAAATTTCGAATAGACTCTTTACAAGTTTCCATATGTTCCATTTCTTTTAGACAAACATGGACAATGGCATTTTTTTCCAAAGCATCCATAGTCCAGAGATTAAGCTGATTAAGGCTGACCACATTGTCCAATCGCTCCAGGCCACTCTTTACTTGCTTGATATCAAGACCTTCTGGCACAGCATCCAAGAAAATCTTGAGTGTAGACCAAAAACGTGGAAGGGCTTTTGAAAGAATAAAGAAAGAAATGACAAGGGACAAAAGAGGATCTAGGATATACCAGTCCGTAAATCGAAGAACAATCGCCATCAGGATAACAGCTACCCACCCTAGCGTATCTTCCAGAAAATGCAGACTCAGAATAGACTCATTCTTTGTCTTTCCCTTACCAACCACCAGACTCGCTAACAGATTGATAGTAATCGCAATAATTCCTAACCAGAGAATCCCCTCATCATTGACTGGTTGCGGATGCAAAATCTTCGTGACATTTTCCAAAATGACTAGAACAGAGCCCGTTACGAGAATCACAGCTGTTACCAAGGCTCCTAGCAGGCTAAACCGCTTATAGCCCAAGGTGTACTGATTGTCTTCTTCACGATTGGAGATTGTTTCTAAAAAAGCTGATATTCCAATTGCAATCGCATCTCCCAAGTCATGCACAGAGTCAGCAAGAACAGCGCTAGAACCAAATATTCCACCTGCAATAAACTCAACAATGGCATAAGTCAAATTTAAGAAAAAAGCCACCCAAACAGCATATTTTGCCTTCATATTTCTCATTCCTTTGTTATAATAGATTTATGAACACCTTGTTCATTATCATTATCCACTAAAACTCAAAGAAAGGATAGAAGCAAAACGTCAGCTTTATTCAGTTCTGAACAATTTGCCTTAAGTGTCCATATGACTAACATTGACCGCCGTATCAGCAAAACCAAAAAAGCCATCTATCAAGCTTTTATACAACTTTTGAATGCTAAGGGCTACGAGGCCACTACTGTTCAGGATATCATTGATCTCGCAGATGTGGGACGATCCACCTTTTACTGTCACTATGAGAGTAAGGAGCTTCTTCTGGACCAGCTCTGCCGCTACCTCTTCCATCATCTTTTTGAAAGAGAGCAAGCCATTTCAACCGAGGACTACCTCGCCCACCTCTTTCTGCATTTTCATAAAAACCAAGACCATATCACCAGTCTGCTATTTTCCAAAAATGACTACTTCCTCCGTCAACTCCAGAGAGAGCTTGAGCACCACGTCTATTCCGTGCTAGCTGATAATTTAAAAGAAGCCCACCCTAATCTGCCTACTTCTTACCTCCAACACTTGGTCATGTCCAACTTTATCGAGACATTGACCTGGTGGCTCAAAAAAGGTCAAGATTTCACAGACCAGGAAGTTGTCCAATTTTATCTAGACCTTCTCATTCCTAAAAATTGAATATAGAGTAAAGCTTCAGTTGTCTTATTTCTAGGTTACTGAGTTTTTTATCTTTTCAACAACAAAAGAGGACCCGCCGATCCTCTTTTTCATACTATAAATCCTTGATTATCAACTATATCTGTTTTAATCGAAATCTCAAAACAGCACTTTCAAACATCTTTTCCTAGTTAAGTAAATCAGTATTCTGCTTAGCTGCCTTGCTCCATTGATACCAACCAACTAGACTGTTAATAAGATAAATTAGATATTTCCCTTGAATTTGCAGGCTTTCTCCCCACCAGAGATAGATTGAAAAAACATTGGTAGCCGCCCAGAATATCCACTGTTCACGGTAAACAGCTGTCATGAGGATTTGCCCTACCCCATTGGTTGCATCTGTGATTGAATCACGATAGGGACGATTGGCACCAATAGACTGATAAATGAAGCCAAAGGCCAACCACCAAAGCACACTAATGGAAAGATACTTTGTCCAGCCCTTGCCGTCCAGTTTACGCGCGACAAACTCCTGCTTTTCCTTCTTAAACTGTGCCTGATAAATCCAAACTAGAAGTCCAATTGGCTGCATGACTGTGAAGTAAAGTGTCGTCAGCACCTCACCATAAAAGCCTTTCTGTAGGGCCAAAATAAGGTAAATAACAGAGTTAATCAAGCCAAAAAGATAATTACTTGCTCGACCTTCCGATACAAAGATTACACAGATAATCCCTGTCAAGCTACAAATCATCCCAATCCAGTCAACAATACGATGTTCGTAAACCAACTCCAGCCAGAGAGGAAAACTTCCTAAAACCAGCAAATAAATCCACTGGGCAAAACTACGATGGGCAAAGAGGTCATCCCAGATAGCCTTCATAGTTTCTGAAAATCCTAAATCAGCCATAGCCGCAACCATACGACGGTAACCACCTGACATTTCACCTAGGGTTGTTTTGATATTTTCAATTTTCTTTTGCAAATAAGTATGCATCATTTCTCCTTTTGTTTTTAAAGAGCCGTGTCTGGATAGACTTTCGGACGCAACGCTCTATTAGATAATGAACTGCCTATACACAAGATTTCTAACCTTAGTCGACATGAGCTGAAACCTCTTATTTGTTAAGTAGTTCACAAAATATTATACACCTATTTTATGAATAGTCAACTGTCTTTACAGTAAAATTTTAGAAAATCATGAAAATTTTCTCTTTCTTTCCATTTTAAGTGACATTCAGTCATTCTCACATCAAAAAAGCCCAGACGAAATTGTCTGAGCATTCTTTTATCTAGTCGTTTAAGGAAGTTGAATTCAGTATGTTTAAAGTCTCTGTCCCATCATTTCTTCAACAAACCTTGTTCTTGGAGAAACTCCTTGGCTACTTGCTTTGCTGACTTGCCTTCAACACCGACTTGGTAGTTGAGCTGGCTCATCTGGCTTTCTGTAATCTTACCAGCCAATGTATTAAGAACTCTTTCCAACTCTGGGTGTTTCTTGAGAAGAGCTTCTTTCATGAGTGGAGCCCCTTGATAAGGTGGGAAGAGTTGCTTGTCATCTTCCAAGACCTGTAAATCATAACGCTCCAATTCCGCATCAGTCGAATAGGCATCCGTGATTTGAATATCCCCTGACTGAATTGCCTGATAACGAAGAGCTGGCTGCATAGTCGCCACATTGAGATTGAGACCATACATTGATTGCAAGCCCTTATTTCCATCTTCACGGTCGTTAAACTCAAGCGTAAAGCCTGCCTTCAGCTGCCCTTCCACTTTTTTCAAATCCGAAATGGTCTTCAAGCCATATTCTTGAGCAATCTTTTTCGGAACAGCTACAGCATAGGTATTTTGATAAGACATAGGTTTGAGATAGGCTAGATGATCCTGCTTGGCAATGCCATCACGCGCCACTTGATAAACCTGCTCTGGCTCATGACTCACCTTGGGTGATGGTTGAAGCAAACTTTCAGTCACCGTACCGGTAAATTCAGGATAAATGTCAATATCACCTTTTTTCAGAGCTTCATAAAGGAAACTTGTCGTCCCAAAATTCGGTTTAACAGTCGCAGTCATGCTGGTATTTTCTTCAATCAGCAACTTATACATATTAGCCAAAATTTCTGGTTCTGGGCCTATTTTCCCAGCAATAATCAAGTTTTCCTTCTCTTTTTGAGCCAAAAGAGCTGGACTATAAGACAGACCCAGTAATAAAGCCACCAAGGCAAAACCTGAGAAAATCGTCCGTAATTTTGCTTTTTCCATTACTTTTAGTAGGAAGTTAAAGGCGATAGCAAGCACTGCAGAAGAAAGTGCCCCAATCAAAATCAAACTGGCATTATTACGGTCAATTCCCAACAGGATAAAGGAACCCAGTCCCCCTGCTCCAATCAAGGCCGCCAAGGTTGCCGTACCGATAATCAAAACAGCTGCCGTCCGAATCCCAGACATGATAACAGGCATGGCGAGTGGAATTTCAAATTTCTTGAGACGTTCCCATCTGGTCATCCCAAAGGCAATCCCAGCCTCTTGCAGGTTCGGATCAATTCCCTTCAGCCCAGTGATAGTATTTTGCAAAATAGGGAAAATCGCATAAATCACTAGAGCTGTCAAAGCCGGCAAGGTCCCAATTCCCATCAAAGGGATAAAGAGCCCCAACAAGGCCAGAGACGGGATGGTCTGGAAAATACCTGCAATCTGCAAGACCCAGTCGGCCAGCTTCTCATGATAGCGAAGAAAAACAGCCAAGGGAATCGCAAGCAAAATAGCTAGTAACAAGGTCAAAAGTGACAACTGCAAATGTTGAGATAGAGCTGTCAACCAATCACTAAAACGATCCTGAAAAGTTGCAATTAAATTAGTCATGAACACTACCTCCAAACAAGTCTGCTACAAAGTCTGTTGCAGGCGCTTTTAAAATTGTCTCGGGATTCGCTACCTGGCGAATTTCTCCATCCTGCAAGACAGCAATACGGTCCGCCAACTTCAAGGCTTCATCCGTATCATGGGTTACAAAAATCGTTGTCATCCCAAACTCTTTATGCAATTCTTTTGTCAGAACCTGCAACTGTTTTCTCGAAATAGCATCCAAGGCCGAAAAGGGTTCATCCATGAGGAAAATCTTGGGCTGACCAATCATAGCTCGGACAATACCGACCCGTTGCTGTTCTCCACCAGATAATTCACTAGGTAAGCGATGCCCATACTCGGCTACTGGTAAACCAACCTTAGCCAAAAGCTCTTCTGTTTTCTTCGTAATTTCTTCCTTGCTCCACCCCTTCATTTCAGGAATGAGAGCAATATTTTCCGCAACTGTTAGATTTGGAAAAAGAGCAATAGCCTGTAAAACATAACCAGTAGAAAGACGAAGTTCACGCTCATCATAGTCTTTGATGCGCTTCCCATCCATATAAATATTTCCATCAGTTGGTTCCAAAAGACGGTTAATCATCTTGAGCATGGTCGTCTTACCTGACCCAGAAGGCCCTACTAAAACCATAAATTCCCCATCCTCAATCTGTAAGTTGACATCTCTCAAGACATCCTTTTCTGTGTAGCGCAGTGCTACATTTTTGTATTCAATCATTCTTTGTCCTCAATTTAAAACTTCCCTCGATTGGTCAAGTCTTCTACCTTAGGCATGACTTCCTTATTATCCCAATGCTCCACAATTTTCCCGTTCTCTAAACGGAAGATATCGTACTGGGCATAAGCAACGCCATCAATCTGAGTCTGACCATAGCTAACCACATAGTTTCCTTGTCCTAAGAGTTGGAAAACAAAGTCAAAAGTGACACTATATTCAGCCACATAGTTTTTATAAGCAGCACTTCCTTGTCCAATCTCATGATTATGCTGAATCAAATCGTCTGCCACATAATCACTCCACTGCTCTAGCTCCCCATTTTGGAAAATTTCTGTCAAGAAACGGCGAACCAGCTTTTTATTTTCTGCTTTCTTGTCCAAATCCTTGATTTCAAAATCTCCAAAAATTTGATCTAGTTGGTCATTTTCAGGTGTTCGATAGTAGTCAATGACATCCCAATGCTCAACAATACGACCATTCTCATCCGCACGGAAAGTATCCGTCGTCACCCATTGAGCTTCTCCACCATTCAGATATTGATGAACATGAACAAAGACCAGATTGCCATCCTCAATGATGCGGACAATCTTAATCTGACGCTCTGGATGACGCTCAAAGAAATCTGCAAAGAAGGCTGCAAATCCTTCTTTCCCGTCAGGAACACCTGTCGAATGTTGGATATAGGTATCCCCTACAGACTGGGCTTGAGCCTCAGCAACTCGTCCGTCTTGAATGGCATGGATGTATAGGTTGTGAGCATTTTTCACTTGTTGTGACATATTCTAAACCTCATTTCCCTTCTCTTTCAAATTCGCCAAAATTCTTTCTTGAAAACCTTCAAATTGGTGAATTTCTTCCTCTGAAAATCCTTTGTAAAAGATAGTATCCAATTTCTGACTGACACGATGCCCCACTTCTTTCTGGGACTTGCCTAACTCCGTTAAAACTAAATACTTCTTACGCTTGTCTTTTCCACACGGGCTAACAATTACAAGCTTTTGTTCCTCTAGCTTTTTTATCATAGTCGTCAGCGTATTATTCGCAAGCCCAGTCGCAAGCGCGATATCTGTCGCAGTTGCGCAGCCAGTTTCACTATTCCATAAAACCGCTAAAATCTTGCCCTGTTCACCCCTATAAAGAGCCTCAGGATCTTGACTCAGTAACTTTTGAAAAATCCGCCCATTCAACAAACGAATATGATGGGCTAGCAAATGACTATCTTTCATAACACCTCCAATTTATTTCGATGTCGAAATGAATAAAATAATTGTAACACTCATCGTTCTAACTGTCAACTATTTCGATTTGGAAATAATTTTTGATAATTATTCACACCACCATACTCCGGCTCAACTAACTTTTAACGAGAGTTTCTAAATTCCTTCGTCCTCCAGTCTACAAAAGCCTTCCATCCGTACTATCCTATTTTTTATGAGGGGACACATTTTTCCTATCAGATCATTTATTTTAAAGATAGAAGTAAATCATAATTGCTTCCATCTGTTCTTTTATAGTATATTGAAGTTGGACTAGGGCACTGTATCTTCTAAAACATTGATAGAAAGCGATTTGAATTTCCCAATCAATTTGTTCGTATTTATAGCATTTTGAAACTAGAATAGGACGCCATGACTGCTAAAAGATTTCTATAAATTCATTTGATTTTCCTAATCAATTTGTTCATATCTTATTTCATCCCGCTATAATTTCACCTTACCCTATCTTTTTCGTAGCACCCTTCAAACAGCCTATCCCCTACCGTTTGACGATTCCTCACTTAACTCCACTTCCATTACAGAAGTTTCTTCACTACTATGGTCTCGGCTGACTTCTCATGATTCCTTGTTACTACTATTTGAACGCTCACGAGATAGGTCTTATAAAAAATGCTTTGAGCCACAATGGAATCAAAGCATTTTAAAGAGTTCCTCATACATAAGCGCAGAAGTCGCAGTTCCTCTGTACTTGGCTTCTTCTCTTTTGATAAAGCTAGCCAAGTTGAGCAACTCAGGTGCTGGATGTTTGGGATTTAGGAGCAATTCACGATTGACCAGGCCTGAGAGACGAACTGCCTGCAATTGCTCATTTGTAGTAGGCAGTTTTTTAGTAGTCTCTAGGAGAGCAGCAACTAAATCTTCACTCAAATCATGTCGAGCATGATTGTAAAGATCTTTTATAAGGCTTTCTAGGTTTGGTTCTACCATCCCTACCACCTCCCTTATGGTTTAATAATGTTTAATCAAATCAACCGTTGAACGATCCAATTTCTTCACCAAGGCTTGTAAGAAAGCTTGCGCTTCTAGGAAGTCATCCATTGCATAGAGGGTTTGGTGAGAATGGATATAACGAGCGCAGACACCGATAGTTGTTGATGGGACACCACCATTTTTCAGATGAGCTGCACCTGCATCTGTTCCGCCTTTACCACAGTAGTATTGGTACTTGATACCAGCTTCTTCAGCCGTTGTCAAAAGGAAATCCTTCATCCCTGGGAGAAGCAAGTGACCTGGATCATAGAAACGAATCAAGGTTCCATCTCCAATCTTGCCTTGACCACCGTAGACATCACCTGCTGGTGAGCAATCAACTGCGAGGAAGACTTCTGGGTCAAACTTGGTTGTAGAGGTATGAGCGCCACGCAGACCAACTTCTTCTTGGACGTTAGAACCCAGATAGAGTTCATTGCCGAGTTTTTGACCTGATAAAGCTTCAACTAGCTCGCTTACCATGAGGACACCGTAGCGGTTATCCCAAGCTTTTGAGATGATATTTTTTTCATTGGCTGTCAAAATTGCAGAACTATCTGGTACGATGGTATCACCAGGACGGATGCCAAAACTTTCTGCCTCAGCCTTGTCCGCAAAACCACCATCAAAAACGATATCGGCAATGGCTGGCATGGCTGGTCCCCCCTTTCCACGAGTCAAATGCGGAGGAACAGAACCTGAAACCACAGGAATTTCATGACCATCACGAGTCAAGAGTTTGAAACGTTGGCTGCTAACCACCATGGGGTTCCAGCCACCGATTTCTACGACACGGAAGGTACCATCTGGCTTGATTTCGCTGACCATAAAACCAACTTCGTCCATATGAGAAGCGACCAAGACGCGCGGTGCATCCACAGCTTCTGAATGTTTGATACCAAAAATACCACCCAAGCCATCTGTCACCACTTCATCCACATGCGGTGTCAACTTTTCACGAAGATAAGCACGGACAGGCGCTTCATGACCTGAGACTGCAGCAAGTTCTGTTACTTCTTTAATTTTTGAAAATAATGTTGTCATTTCAGTTCCTTCTTTCTTTCATCCATTTTACCACTTTTTATAGGAGAAGGATAGTGGGAAGGTGGATTTCTAAGTTAGTATCTTAGTCCTGCTCTATCTTAGAAAAGGATAGTATTCTCTTGCATGTAGTGCAAAATCTAGTAAACATTCCAAAATTAACTCGAATATTTATTTCCAAACAAAAAAACAATACACCATCAAAGTTGTTTGGATTTTTCATAAAATTTACAGAAAATAGTTGACTTCCCTTTCTTCTTTCTTTAAATATATAGTTGGTTGAGTTTGGAATAGTACGCTGTAGCTGCTAAAACATTTCTAGAAATTAATTTGACTTTCCTAATAGAGTTGTTCATATCTTATTTCAATTTACTATAGTACAAAACTAGAAAAGGAAAAAATTATGACCAAAACAATTCTTGTTACAGGTGAGACTGGCTACATTGGCTCCCATACCGTTAAAGCTCTTTTAAATGCTGGCTATCAGGTGCATGTCCTCGATAATCTCTCCACAGGAAATCGAGCGGCTGTGGATAGTCGTGCTAGCTTTAAAGAACTGGATGTTTATGATGCTAGCGCCTTAAAGGCTTACTTAGAAGAAAATCAGATTGATGCTGTCCTCCATTGTGCAGGTGAAATTGTTGTGAGCGAAAGTATTGAAAATCCAAGTAAATACTTCACTGCCAACGTTGCTGGTATGAACCAAGTTCTCAAAGTCTTATC
Source organism: Streptococcus pneumoniae (assembly GCF_001457635.1). NCBI lineage: Bacteria > Bacillati > Bacillota > Bacilli > Lactobacillales > Streptococcaceae > Streptococcus > Streptococcus pneumoniae. The sequence continues at coordinate 877,386 of NZ_LN831051.1, read as the reverse complement.
TGAAGTTGGCATTCAAAAAATCATGTTCTCTTCGACTGCTTCTCTCTATGGAAATAACTGTATTGACAAGCCGGTGACTGAAGATACCCTGCTCGACCCTGTCAACCCTTATGCAGAGACAAAACTGATGGGCGAACGAATGATTTACTGGATGGCCAATCGCTACGACTGGAAATATGTTATTTTCCGTTACTTTAATGCTGCTGGGGCTGAAATGGATGCTTCAAACGGTCTGCGTGTGAAAAATCCAACTCACATCATTCCAAATATCAACAAGACCGCATTGGGACAAAATGATAGCTTAAAAATATTTGGAGATGACTACGATACACGTGACGGTTCATGTATTCGAGATTACATTTATGTCTTGGACCTTGCATAGGCTCATGTTAAAGGAATGAACTACCTATTTCAAGAAGACAGTTCTTCTCAAATCTTTAACTTAGGAACTAAAAAAGGCTATACTATCAAAGAAATCTTTAAAACTGCTGAAGAATTACTAAATTAAAAAATCCCACACGAGATTGTTGCTCGACGTGCTAGTGACCCAGCCAGTGTCCTAGCAGATGCTTCAAAAGCTAAACAATATCTTGATTGGACGGCTAGCTACTCCCTCGAAGATATTATTTTATCAGATTAAGGTAAAAACATTTTAGAATAGGATAACAAAGGAGAAAGTCTTGTTGCTCTCTCCTTGTTGTATTTATTAAATTGTCAGAAATTTTATTGACAGATTAGAAAAATAATGTTACATTTATATCCGCAGATATCTTTCGATACCAAATCTACATGAAAGGACGGGGTATGAAACTTTCTCATTATTTAATTGGCTTACTTCTACTCCTAGTCTTTCTCTCTATTAGCATTGGGACCAGTGATTTTTCATGGGGAAAGCTATTTGATTTCGACCAGCAGACCTGGCTCCTCTTTCAAGAGTCCCGTCTCCCAAGAACTATCAGTATTCTCCTGACTGCCTCTAGTATGAGTATGGCAGGCCTTCTCATGCAGACTATTACCCAAAATCAGTTTGCTGCACCGAGTACAGTTGGAACGACTGAAGCCGCCAAACTGGGAATGGTGCTGAGCCTTTTTGTCTTTCCATCGGCTAGTCTGACCCAAAAGATGCTCTTCGCTTTTGTTTCATCCATCGTATTCACCCTCTTCTTCCTAGCCTTTATGACCATTTTTACTGTAAAGGAAAGGTGGATGTTGCCTCTGATTAGGATCATCTATAGCGGGATTATCGGCTCAGTCACAGAAGTTATCGCCTATCGTTTCAATCTGGTTCAGAGTATGACTGCCTGGACCCAGGGCTCCTTCTCCATGATTCAGACCCATCAGTATGAGTGGCTCTTCTTAGGCCTCATCATCCTGATAACCGTTTGGAAATTATCCCAAACCTTCACCATCATGAATCTGGGGAAAGAAACCAGCGAGAGTTTGGGGATTTCCTACTCCCTACTTGAAAAACTGGCCCTCTTTCTGGTGGCGCTAACGACAAGCGTCACCATGATTACCGTGGGTGGCTTACCATTTCTCGGAGTTATCGTTCCCAATCTTGTTCGCAAGCGCTATGGAGATAATCTAAGTCAAACCAAACTCATGGTCGCACTGGTTGGTGCCAATCTAGTTCTGGCTTGCGATATCCTATCCCGAGTTCTGATTAGGCCCTATGAGTTGTCTGTCAGTCTCTTGCTAGGAATCATCGGTAGTCTCGTCTTTATCCTACTTCTCTGGAGAGGGGGACGAAAAGATGCAGACTAAAAGCAAACATACCAAGCTCTTCTGGATTCTCATTATTCTTGCCATCGGAGCTTGTCTTCTCTACTTTTGGCCCATCACTCACTTGTCAGCCTTTGCTTGGAAGTTGCGTTCCCAAAAGATCATCGTTTATCTCTTGGTAGCCATCGCGACTGGGATTTCGACCATTAGTTTTCAAACCCTGACGGAAAATCGCTTCCTGACGCCTAGTATTTTGGGAATTGAATCCTTCTACGTCCTACTACAAACCCTACTACTGGTTTTTGAAAGCAAGTTTCTTCAACTTGGCAAATCCCCTATCTTAGAATTCCTAGTCTTACTTCTTGTCCAGTCCCTCTTCTTTCTCGCCTTACAAGGTTACTTGAAGACACTGATGAAGCAAGACCTGGTCTTCATCCTGCTGATCTGTCTAGCGCTCAGAAGTCTCTTTCGAAATATCAGCACCTTCCTTCAAGTCCTAATGGATCCAAACGAATACGATAAACTGCAAAATAGTCTTTTTGCCTCCTTTCAACATCTCAACACTTCCATCCTAGCCATCGGTTCTCTGATCATCCTCGCTTTGACAATCTTTTTCTTTCGAAAAGCAGTCGTTCTAGATGTCTTGCACCTGCAAAGAGAAACGGCTCAGATATTGGGACTCGATGTTGAAAAAGAACAGAAAGAACTCCTCTGGGGAATCGTGCTTTTGACCTCAACGGCCACTGCCTTGGTAGGACCTATGGCCTTCTTCGGCTTTATGCTGGCCAACCTCACCTACCTGATTGTCAAAGACTATCAGCACAAGTTACTCTTTATAGTGGCCATTCTGGTTGGATTTATTAGCTTAACCTTGGGGCAAGCCTTGATTGAACGAGTCTTTGCACTGGAAATTCGTATCAGTATGATCATTGAGAGTGTGGGTGGCTTCTTATTCTTTATCTTACTATATAGGAGGTCTCGTCAGTGAAACTGGAAAACATTGACAAATCCATTCAAAAACAGGATATTTTGCAAGGCATTTCGCTTGAAGTCAGTCCTCAAAAACTGACAGCCTTTATTGGTCCAAATGGTGCTGGAAAATCGACTCTCCTCTCCATCATGAGCAGACTAACCAAGAAAGATCGGGGAGTTCTCAGTATCAAAGGACGTGAAATCGAGAGCTGGAATTCGCAAGAACTGGCCCAAGAACTAACCATCCTAAAACAGAAAATCAATTACCAAGCCAAATTGACTGTTGAAGAACTGGTCAGTTTTGGACGTTTTCCCTACAGCCGAGGTCGACTTAGATCAGAAGACTGGGAAAAAATCCGAGAAACTCTGAACTATTTGGAACTGACCAACTTAAAAGACCGCTACATCAATAGCCTGTCAGGGGGGCAACTCCAGCGCGTCTTTATCGCTATGGTACTGGCCCAGGATACGGACTTTATCTTGCTGGACGAACCACTCAACAATCTCGATATCAAGCAAAGCGTCAGCATGATGCAGATTCTTCGACGACTGGTGGAGGAACTCGGCAAGACCATTATCATCGTCCTCCACGATATCAACATGGCCAGTCAGTATGCAGATGAAATTGTCGCCTTCAAGGACGGCCAGGTCTTTAGCAAGGGAAGAACCGATCAAATCATGCAGGCTGACCTGCTCAGTCAACTTTATGAGATTCCCATCACGCTAGCTGATATCAATGACAAAAAGATCTGTATCTATAGCTAGTAACATAAAAGCTCAAGTTAGAGAACCTTCAGTCTCTTAGTCAATAAGATTAAGAGACTCCCTAAATCGTTATCACATTTTAAAAAGGAGAAATTATGAAAACATCCCTTAAACTTTATTTCACTGCCCTAGTGGCCAGCTTCTTGCTCCTACTTGGTGCATGTAGTACAAACTCAAGCACTAGTCAGACAGAGACCAGTAGCTCTGCTCCAACAGAGATAACCATTAAAAGTTCACTGGACGAGGTCAAACTTTCCAAAGTTCCTGAAAAGATTGTGACCTTTGACCTCGGCGCTGCGGATACTATTCGCGCTTTAGGATTTGAAAAAAATATCGTCGGAATGCCTACAAAAACTGTTCCGACTTATCTAAAAGACCTAGTGGGAACTGTCAAAAATGTTGGTTCTATGAAAGAACCTGATTTAGAAGCTATCGCCGCCCTTGAGCCTGATTTGATTATCGCTTCACCACGTACACAAAAATTCGTAGACAAATTCAAAGAAATCGCCCCAACCGTTCTCTTCCAAGCAAGCAAGGACGACTACTGGACTTCTATCAAGGCTAATATCGAATCCTTAGCAAGTGCCTTCGGCGAAACTAGTACACAAAAAGCCAAGGAAGAATTGGCCAAGCTAGACAAGAGCATCCAAGAAGTCGCTACTAAAAATGAAAGCTCTGACAAAAAAGCCCTTGCGATCCTCCTTAATGAAGGAAAAATGGCAGCCTTTGGTGCCAAATCTCGTTTCTCTTTCTTGTACCAAACCTTGAAATTCAAACCAACTGATACAAAATTTGAAGACTCACGCCACGGACAAGAAGTCAGCTTTGAAAGTGTCAAAGAAATCAACCCTGCCATCCTCTTTGTCATCAACCGTACCCTTGCCATCGGTGGGGACAACTCTAGCAACGACGGTGTCCTAGAAAATGCCCTTATCGCTGAAACACCTGCTGCTAAAAATGGTAAGATTATCCAACTAACACCAGACCTCTGGTATCTAAGCGGAGGCGGACTTGAATCAACAAAACTCATGATTGAAGACATACAAAAAGCTTTGAAATAAGCCACTTCAAACTCAATTTAATACTCAATGAAAATCAAAGAGCAAACTAGGAAACTAGCCGCAGGTTGCTCAAAACACTGTTTTGAGGTTGCAGATGAAAGCTGACGCGGTTTGAAGGGATTTTCGAAGAGTATAAAATTTTGACATTCTAAAACGCATCCTATCAAGTTCACTCAAACCTGATAGGATGCGTTTTTATCATTTTGAAATCTATTTACCCCACCTCATTCCCCTTCTTGATTTCGTTTAAGGGAAAAGTGGTCTGGAACGGGGTCCTTACCTGTTTTCGACCAGGGATGACAACGTAAAATCCGAGCCAAGCCCATCAATACCCCCTTAAAACCATGTTTTTCAATAGCCTGAATCATGTAGTTGGAACAAGTCAGCTCAAAGCGACAAGAGGGTGGAAAGACTGGTGAGATAAAACGTTGGTAAAAGCGCACAGGCGCTATTAAAATTCGTTTCATTATTTCTTAGTTACAGCCATGGTGTGTAGTTGGCTGATTTCTTTTTTATTAAGACGACGGGATTCTCCTGGACGGAGTCCTGTCAAGTCTAGGTGTCCGAAACGAGTCCGAGACAACTTATCTACTTGGAGACCAACAGCTTCAAACATCTTTTTAACCTGATGGTTACGCCCTTCATGGATGGTCAACTGCACCACAGAGCGATTTTTGACTGGGTCCACTTTGAGAATTTCATAAACAGCTGGCTTGGTTTTCTTACCATCAATCTCAAGACCACGGGTCAAGGGGCGGAGATTGTCCTTATTGGCCACACCCTTAACACGCGCGACATAAACCTTGTCAATCTCATTACGAGGGTGAATCATCTCGTCTGTAAAGTCCCCATCATTGGTCAAAATCAAGACACCTGATGTATCCCAGTCCAAACGACCCACAGGGTAAATACGCTCTTTGACATTGGGCAAGAGGTCGACAACCGTCTTGCGACCCTTATCATCTGTCACACTGGAAATCACACCGCGTGGTTTGTTAAGCAGATAGTAGACCTTTTCTTCGTTGTAGATAGGTTGACCTTCAACTTCGACCTTGTCGCCTGACTTGATAGTGGTTGCTAGTTCACGCACCACTTGGCCGTTAACCGTCACCAAGCCTTGCTTAATCAGCTCTTCTGCTTTTCTCCTACTGGCCACACCTGCGTGGGCAATATACTTATTGATTCTCATCTTCTTCTATCCTTTCACCAAATAATTGGCTTTCTTGGGCTTGAATCTCAAGCTCATCAATCACTGGTAATTCTTCTAAATGGTTTATCCCCATGTAATCTAGGAAATAATCCGTAGTCACATAGAGGTTGGGGCGCCCCAATACTTCCTTTTTCCCGTCTTCCTTTATCAGGTCAAAAGCCTGCAACTTTGCCAAGGCTCCACTCGAGTTAACTCCACGGATGGCATCAATTTCTATCCGCGTAATCGGCTGTTTGTAGGCAATAATGGACAAGGTCTCAAGGGCAGCCCGAGACAAGCTCTGGTTGATAGGCGCCTTAGAGTATTCCTTCAAAATCTCTGCAAATTGAGACTTGGTCACCAATCTATAAGCACCACTTGTCTCAATCAAAGCCAAACTGGAATCTGGGTCCTTTTCATACTTCTGGGCTAATTTTCCTAAACTCTGCTGGATGCCTGTCGGTGGCAGAGAGAGGAGTTCAGCTAACTGGCGGACCCGAATCCCATCTTCACCCGCTACAAACAAGAGCGCTTCTATTTTTGCTAAAGTACTCATCTTTCCTCTCTATCAAGTCTAGCTTTGAGGCACTTGACTTTCTTCCTTCTTTTCCATGAGATAGATATCTCCAAAACTCTCCTCTTGCACGAGGATCAGCTCCTGGGTTTTGATTAACTCTAGGGTTGCCAAAAAGAGGGTGATGACCTCTTGGACATTCTGGGCTTCCTTGAACAAATCCTGCAAGCGCAATTGATCTCGTCCAATCAAGGACTCTTTCACGATAATCATCATGTCCTCAATCTTATACTCATCCCGCAAGATAGTCGTGTGATTTTGTGCAAACTCCTCTTTTTTCTTGGCTAGGATATTTGAAAAAGCCAAAAAGAGGTCAATGGTCGTCTTGTCATGCACAAGCTCCGCATCTTCGTAAATCAACTCTATCGGCGCTTTGGAATAATACTGGGCCCGTTCTTGGTGCTTGGCTTCCAAGTGCTCACCCAAGAGCTTGAACTTGCGATATTCTTCGATTTGAGAGAGGAGGTCCTGCTCCAGGTCATCCCCCAAGTCTGTCACTTCTGCTACCTTCGGAAGGAGTTTACGACTCTTAATCAGCATGAGCTGACTAGCCATGACCATGTACTCACCCGTCACTTCCAGACGCATGGCCTGCAGGGTTGAAACATAGGCTAGATACTGTTCGATGACTTCCGTAATGGGCACATCGTAGATATCCATCTGGTACTTAGAAACCAGATGCAAGAGCAAGTCCAGGGGGCCTTCAAAATCTTTTAATTTAATATCCATTATCTATATTTTTCTAAGGTCAGGACTGTTTTTAATCCTAATTTTTTTGCAATTTCGTACAAATCGACCTTGTTTTCTATTTGTCTTAGAATAAACTGTTCACGTAAGACTTGAGCTGATAAGGATGGAAAACCTTTCTCCTTGACAAAAGATTCTAACTGACGAAAGGCCCACTGACGAGAATAGGGTTTCTCTCCTCTTTCAAAAAGATAGGTCTGCCCCATCAAGGGTTCCAATTCTGAAAGCAAGGCCGTGGGAATGGTGACAATCCTCTGTTGGGAAGCCTTGCTGATTCGCAACACCTGAAAATCCAGATTGATGTCCGCAACCTTGATGGCTAAAATCTCACTGGGCAAGAGCCCCATTTCTAGGATTAAGAGCGCTAGCAAGCGGCCCTCTGGATGGTCGCTTTCCTGCCAAAAAGAGTCTAGGTATAGAATCTCTGGCTTTTCCGTCTTCTTTTCAGCTTGTTTGGCTAATTCCAAGCGGTAAAAGCTGTCCACCTCTCCTTTTTGATAGAGAAAGTATAGAAATTGGTTACAGGCCGAAATCTTTCGCTTCTGGGCGCTGATTTTTAGATTGGCTAGCTGGGCTTGGTAAATCTTGAGACTGGTCTCAGAAATCCGCTCACCTACCATGTCTAAAAATTGCTCCAAATCATACTTATAGGACTGCTTGGAATTGACAGACAAGCCCTGCTTTTCCTCTAAAAAGGCTGAAATCCTGTCTCTCATTGGCATCGAATCTCATATTCCTTACTAAAGTCATGCAAGAGGGCATTAACGGCCTTGAGGATGGACTTGCGCGTAATAATCCCTTGGAAAATACCCTCTGCATCCACAACCGGTAAGAAGGACTCATCTACTAGCTTGTGCAAGACCTCCGTAATGGTGAAATCAGGCGAAACAACCGCTACGTCCGTTTTTGTCATATGAACGATATCCGTATCCGCCATGATTTCTTGGCTCAAGTCATGCTCCATCTGATAAGCCATAATATCTCTGAGTCCAATCGTCCCAACAAACTGTTTTTCATCTGTCACAACGGGAACACGGGTATAGGTCATCTGACTGAGCAAGAGGGTCGCATGATCCGCATTGTGGGTATCAATCAACACAGCTAGATTTTTAGCAGGGGTCAAAAAAGTTTCCTCCTGCCCCAACAAGAAAGTCTCAAACTCCTTGGCAATCATCGGCTAAACTCCTTGGACAAACCTGGATACACCTCGTGATCTCGTGTCAAAAAGTCCACTTTGAAGTAACTATCATCAATCTCCACACGAGCATAGAGACATTCTCTGATGGTACCTCGTGGTTGACTGATAGAACCTGGATTTAGAAAGAGGATCTTGCCTTCCAACCAAGCACTTGGCACATGCAAGTGACCATAGAGGCAGATAGCGGCCTCTTCCTCCTGAGCCCAGTAGTCCAACTTTTGAAAGTTGAAATTGATGTCAAACAAGTGACCATGAGTTTGGATAATCTTGGTCGAACCAAGCTCAGTCACCAGACGTTCTGGGTAGCCGGCGTAGAAGTCCATGTTCCCTTTAACAACGCGGATGCCCTCCCAAAGTGGAGAATCCGGACGTAGTTCAGAATCGCCGTTATGAAAAACGGCATCGACTTTGCCCACATAGCGATCACGGACTTCTTCCACAATCAAGCTATCGCCATGGGAATCGCTCATTACAATGATGGTTTGCTTTGCCATGATGGAAATACCTCCAAAAGTTTCTTAACGGCTAAGGCACGGTGAGATTGACTATTTTTTTCTTCCAGGGTTAATTCAGCTGATGACTTACCTGTCTCTCCTACAAGGAAGAGGGGATCATAGCCAAAGCCATTTTCACCCTTAGGTTCAAAGTTAATATAACCTGACCAGTCTGCTTCAACAACTAAACTTTCCTTATTTGGGCTGGCTACGACTAGGGTTGTGTGGAACTGAGCCGAGCGGTCCTTGAGTTCAAAGACCATGGCCAATTCGTGCAAGAGTTTGGCATTATTTTCACGGTCAGTTGCTCCCACACCTGCGAAACGAGCTGACCAGACGCCTGGTAAGCCACCAAGGACATCGACTTTGAGACCAGAATCATCTGCCAAAACCATCTTGCCCGTTAATTGAGAAATGGTTTCTGCCTTAAGGCGGGCATTTTCTTCAAAGGTCATACCTGTTTCTGCTACTTCAGGCAGGTCAGGGTAGTCATTAAGATTTTCCACATCGTAGCCTAACTTATCAAAGATAGCTCGGAATTCCTTGGTTTTGCCTTCGTTACGAGTCGCAATCAACAAGGTTTCTCTGACCTTGCTTGTCTCAAAGAAATCATGAACATTGACCCCTTCTTTAGGCAATTCTACATACAAGAGTTGCCCATTTTCAACCAAGAGCAGGGCCCCATGACGTTGAATAACTTCCAAGTTTCGTCCCATTTCTTGATTAAGCATGTCTACCACAAAGGAGAACAAACGGTAGGTAGAACCATAGCGTAAAACAGTAACTGAAAGCGGGAAACCATACTCTTCATCTCCAAATATTTTGGAGAATTCAAACAGAGGAAAATCTGTCTTATAGTCGCTCAAACTGTTAACGCCACCAAAAATACTATAAGACCCAACATACCAATCCTGGTCATCCTTATATTCATAAATTTTATTTGTCATAATTCTACATGCTCCACATAAATCTCTTTTTCCAGCCATTCTTCACCAATTTGTGCAAAACTTTGGCTACTGGCTGTTGTGTAAAAACGGTGATGGAGTGGTCCAGCATCGCGACCACGATTGATTTCAAAATAATTGAGTAAGACTGAGATATCCCGTACGCACTCTGCCCCACTATCGATGAGCTGAACCTTTGGCCCCATGACATTTTGGATAATAGGGCGAAGGAGTGGATAATGAGTACAGCCCAAAATCAGGCTATCCACCTTTCCAACCAAGGGACGCAGGGTTTCATAGACCACCTTCTTGGTAACACTGGTTGACAGGGCACCTGACTCAACCAAGGGAGCAAACTTGGGACAGGCCAAGCTCTCCACCTGTAAGTCGGGATCCAGATCATGGATTTTCTGACGGTATATGTCTGATTGTACCGTCATGGGCGTTCCAATCACTCCGATTTTCCCACCTTGACTGGACTTGATGGCTGCCGAAGCTCCTGGCAAAATTACACCCAAGACAGGAATATCTAGTTGAGCCTTGATTTCTTCCCAGACGACCGCAGTCGCAGTGTTACAAGCAATGACAATCATTTTGACATCCTTGGTCAAGAGAAAGTTGACCAGCTGCCAAGTATATTCACGAATTTGCTCAGCTGGACGGGGGCCATAGGGCGCCCGCGCCGAATCTCCAATATAGACGATTTCTTCATGGGGAAGCTGGCGCATGAGCTCGCGCACAACGGTCAAGCCCCCGACACCCGAATCCAAAAAACCAATTGGTCGATTATCCATACAGTCTTCTTTCTAGTCTTTTTTCTGATTGATCGTTCATTATGATTCCTTGTACTGAACGAACTGACCGACAGCTTGATAGAATGTCAACTACCTCTCTCTTAATCATAATCAAATATCAATAGAATGCAAGGAAAAAGTCTCATCCCTAAACCATAACCAACATAGTGAGAAGTCTGGAACTTTCATCCCAGACTTTTCCTTATTTATTTTTTCTTTTTATTGTTAGCAAGGGCTGCCTTTTGTTGGCGGATGATTTGGTGGTAAACTTGTTGTACCTTAGCTTCGCTTGGTTTTTGACCATTTGCACTCAAAAGAGTACGAACTGCTTCAGCATTCAAACGTGGGTTGTCAGCAAATTCTTTTTCGATTTGCTTACGAACCAAGTACATTCCTCCAAGAGCTCCTCCTAGAAAAGCTAGCACAATCAATACAATTGCTAAAAGTAAATCCATCATTTTTCTCCTGTTTCTTTTTGAGTCCCTTTCATTATACCACAAACTAGCCACCCTGACCAGTTTGTTCTACACTTTCAGGGATGGAATAGACAGCAAAAAGAACCCTGCTTTTCTGAAAAAGAGGTCCCCTTGCTAAGTTTAATTTACATAAATAGCCAGTGTTTGATAGGGTTTTAGTAGAATTTTCTCAGACACTTCTGCATCTTCATAGTTTGAAATCAAAATCTGTCCATTTTGGTAGACTGCTGGCAAGTCGATTTCCACTTCTTTAGCATAAAAGTTATTGAGCACTAGTAACTTTTGATCCTCAAACTGGCGTTCAAAAGCGTAGACTTGTTTGCTATCTTCAAAGGCTGGTTTGTAACTTCCTTCTGAAATGATTGGCATTTCCTTACGCAGTCGAATCAAGTCTTGATAGAAGGTAAAAATCGGACCCTGGATTTCATTTTCTACATTGATGTCTTTATAGGATTTACCAGCTTTCAACCAAGGAGTGCCTGTTGAAAATCCTGCATTTTCCGAAGCATCCCACTGCATGGGAATGCGTGAATTATCACGCGACTTAGCTTGAATAATCTGGAAGGCTTCTTGCTGACTCTTTCCTTCTTCTAGGAGCATCTGATAGGCATTAAGCGATTCGACATCCACGTAATCAGCCATAGAATCATAGTCTGGGTCAATCATCCCGATTTCCTCACCCATGTAGATATAAGGTGTCCCACGTGACAGGTGAATGCTGGCTGCTAGCATGGTGGCTCCTTCCTTGCGGAAGTTTTGAATATCGACAAAACGGTTCAAGGCACGTGGTTGATCGTGATTGTTCCAAAAGAGGGCACTCCAACCGTCTTTATCACTCATTTCCTTACCCCAACTATGGTAAAGACTCTTCAACTCTTCAAAATCAAAAGGAGCCAAGGTCCACTTTTGTCCATCCTTATAGTCCACCTTGAGGTGATGAAAATTAAAGGTCATGGATAATTCCTGACGATCAGGCGACGAATAGAGGACACAGTTTTCCATGGTGGTAGAAGACATTTCCCCAACTGTCATAAAGCTATCGTCAGATCCAAAAGTGGCTTGGTTCATCATACGCAAATAGTTATGAACGATGGGTTTGTCTGTATAAGCTGGCTTCCCTTCATTTTCAGGACAGTCCACTGAAACCTCGTCCTTACCGATCAAATTGATCACATCAAATCGAAAACCTTTGACACCCTTGTCGCGCCAGAAATTAACAACCTTGAAAAGCTCCTTACGGACATTGGGATTGCGCCAGTTAAGGTCAGCCTGGGTCTCATCAAATAGGTGAAGATAGTATTTCCCAGTATCCCCGAAAGGCGCCCATGCAGAACCACCAAACTTAGACTGCCAATCTGTTGGTTGGTCTTGGATGAAGAAAAAGTCTTGATAATACTTATCACCAGCTAGGGCTTTCTGAAACCATTCATGCTCTGTCGAACAATGATTAAGTACCATGTCCAGCATAAAGTCAATCTTGTGCTCTTTACCGACACACACCATTTCCTCAAAATCAGCCATATCACCAAAAAGAGGATCCACTGCCATATAATCTGAAATATCGTAACCATTATCCCGTTGAGGGCTTGGATAGAATGGATTGAGCCAGACCATATCCACACCTAGTTTGGCTAAATAGGGAATTTTTTCGATAATCCCACGGAAATCCCCAATACCGTTTTCAGTGGTGTCTTTGTAAGATTTTGGATAGATTTGATAGACTACTTTTCCTTTATCAAGTGTCATCTGTTTCTCCTTTTCTGATAAAAGGGAGGAAGCAGTCTTCCGTCCCTATTTGTGCTATTTCAATTATACTCAATGAAAATCAAAGAACAAACTAGGAAGCTAGCCACAGGTTGCTCAAAACACTATTTTGAGGTTGCAGATAGAGCTGACGTGGTTTGAAGAGATTTTCGAAGAGTATTAGATTCGTGTAGCGACCATGAGAGATGCTCCAGCTTGGATCGTTGTCGGATAAGTTCCAGCAATAGTCGCTGTATAAGCATCTTGGTTGGTGATGATAACAGGAGTTTCTGTCACCAGACCTGCAGCCTTAATGACATCCATATCAAAACGAATCAGTTGCTGGCCAACTATAACGTGATCTCCTTGGACTACAAGACTTTCAAAACCTTTGCCATCAAGACCTACTGTATCCATACCGATGTGGATGAGCAATTCAACTCCCTCGTCAGAGACAATGCCGATGGCATGCTTGGTAGGGAAAAGAACCGTCACTGTTCCATTAACTGGAGAGGTCAACTCACCTTGGCTTGGTTCAATGACCAGACCTTGCCCCATGACACCTGATGCAAAAACAGGATCCGTCGCTTGACTCAATTCTTTCACTTGGCCAGTTAGTGGGCTGATAATTTCTACCGAAGTAAGTTCTACTGGTTCATGGCTCACAAATTCTGCTTCTTCTTGAGCAACGAATTCTGCCTGCAAGTTCGTATCGCCCTCTGTTTTTGTGAAGAGACCAGCCTTGCGAAAGAAGAAAGTCAAGAGCATTGGAACAACAATCGCAACTAGCATAGTTCCTGCAAATGGCAGCATGTATTGAGGTTGAATAGAGAGAATACCTGGCAAACCACCGATACCAATAGAAGCCGCAGTTACATTAAAAGTAACGGATAACATGCCTGCAAGGGCTGAACCAGTCATCCCAGCAACAAATGGATAAATATATTTTACGTTAACCCCAAAAAGAGCTGGTTCTGTAACACCGAGATAGGCTGAAATGGTTGCAGGAAGTGAAACCTGAGCCTCACGCTCATCATGGCGATGCATGAAATAATAGGCAAACACGGCTGAGCCTTGAGCAATATTAGAAAGAGCAATCATTGGCCATAGGGCAGTGCCACCAGCATCCGCAATCAATTGTGTATCAATGGCATTGGTCATATGGTGCAGACCTGTGATGACAAATGGAGCGTAGAGGGCACCAAAAATTGCACCGAAGAGCCATTTAACTGGACCAGTTAAACCTGCCAAGACAACTGATGAAAGTCCTTGTCCAATTGTCCAACCGATTGGTCCCAAAACAGTATGAGCCAAAATCAAGGCTGGAATCAATGACAAAAAAGGTACAAAAATCATGGAAATGACTTCTGGGATATGTTTGCGCCAGAAAATTTCAAGATAAGACAGACTCAAACCTGCAAGCAAGGCTGGGATAACTTGGGCTTGGTAACCAATACGATTAACAGTAAAATAACCAAAATTCCAAACCCAGTTTGCCGCGATATCAGCTGCTGGCGTTGAAGCAACCGCATAGGCATTGAGCAACTGAGGCGATACCAAACAGATTCCGAGAACAATTCCCAAAATTTGGCTGGTTCCCATCTTACGAGAAACAGACCAAGTAATCCCTACTGGTAAGAACTGGAAGATAGCTTCACCAGGCAACCAGAGGAAGTGATTAACCCCTGCCCAAAACTGAGAGGATTCTGTGATGGTCTTGCCATCCAACATCGACCAATGGACACCTTCCAAGACATTACGGAAACCGAGGATCAATCCTCCGACTATCAAGGCTGGAATAATCGGAGTAAAAATCTCCGCCAGAGTGGTCATAACACCTTGGACCACGTTTTGATTACTCTTAGCTGCAGACTTGGCTGCTTCTTTGGAAACACCCTCAATACCTGAAACGGCTGTAAAATCATTATAAAAGATGGGCACGTCATTTCCAATGATTACCTGAAATTGACCTGCATTTGTAAAAGTTCCTTTAACAGCTGGAATTGACTCGATAGCTTTAACATTAGCCTTCTTATCATCTCTTAAAACAAAGCGCATCCGTGTCGCACAGTGAGTTACGGCAGTCACATTTTCTTTGCCTCCAATTGCCTGAAGCAGATCTTTGGCTTCTTGTTCAAATTTTCCCATTTGATTCTCCTTATACTTGTCAAAGCAAGTTTGATTTGATAAGTATATTGTAAACGATCCCAAACTTGTCTACAACTTGTTTGGTATAAAAAGGGTGTTTTTTTGTAAATTTTCTAGCACTTGTATGGTAAAATAGATACAGGTGTTCATTAAACTAGACTAAAAACCTATTTAAGCAGGCAAAATGAAGAAATACCAACAATTATTTAAGCAAATCCAAGAAACCATTCAAAACGAGACTTACGCTGTCGGAGATTTCCTTCCTAGCGAGCACGACCTTATGGAGCAATATCAAGTGAGTCGTGATACCGTCCGAAAGGCCCTGTCTCTCCTCCAAGAGGAAGGATTGATCAAAAAGATAAGAGGGCAAGGTTCTCAAGTCGTCAAAGAAGAAACCGTCAATTTCCCTGTATCCAACCTAACCAGCTACCAAGAACTAGTTAAAGAACTTGGACTGCGCTCTAAAACCAACGTGGTCAGTCTGGACAAGATTATTATTGATAAAAAATCCTCACTGATAACCGGTTTCCCAGAGTTTCGGATGGTTTGGAAGGTGGTCCGCCAGCGTGTGGTGGATGATCTGGTATCCGTTCTGGATACGGACTATCTGGATATGGAACTCATCCCAAATCTCACTCGCCAAATTGCTGAGCAGTCTATCTATTCTTATATAGAAAATGGCCTCAAACTCCTTATTGATTATGCTCAGAAGGAAATCACCATTGACCACTCAAGCGACCGAGACAAGATTCTCATGGACATTGGCAAAGACCCTTATGTCGTTTCGATTAAATCAAAAGTCTATCTCCAAGACGGGCGCCAATTTCAGTTTACCGAAAGTCGCCATAAGTTAGAAAAATTTAGATTTGTAGATTTTGCAAAACGCAAGAAATAAAAGACTGAGACACCAGATCTCAGCCTTTTTCTTTATCCCAAAACTAATTCATCACTGACCAGACTTTGGCCACTATTTTTCTGGAAGAGATGCATAAGGTCTTCAACTGTCAGATGCTTTTTCTCTTCTCCCTTGACATCCACCACTATCTTGCCTTGATAGAGCATAATGAGACGATTGCCGTACTCAATCGCATGATTCATATCATGGGTAATCATCAAAGTCGTCCACTGATGGTACTCCACAATCTTTTGCGTCAAGTCCATCACCATTTGACTGGTTTTCGGGTCAAGTGCCGCAGTATGTTCATCCAAAAGCAAAAGTTTGAGTTTCACCAGAGCTGCCATGACTAGGGTCAAAGCCTGTCTTTGTCCTCCTGAGAGATATTGAGTATCTACTTTTAAGCGGTTTTCAAGACCAATATTCAACTCCTTCAAGGCCTCTTGGAACTGGATTCTATCCTTCTCCTTCACGCCCCAACCAAGCCCTCTCTTTTGCCCACGTCTCAAGGCAATAGCCATATTCTCCTCAATCGTCAAACGAGAAGCTGTTCCCATCTTAGGATCTTGAAAAACACGGGCAATATCCTTGGCTCTCTTTCTGACACTCAGATGTTTAATGGATTTCCCTGCCAGTAGAAGGTCCCCTTCGTCCACCGATAGATTACCAGCCAAGATATTCATCAAAGTGGATTTTCCTGCTCCATTTCCACCAATCACAGAGATAAAATCTCCCTCTTCAACCTCTAAATCTAATCCTTTGAGGACATGGTTCTCATTGACCGTCCCTGCTTCAAATGTCTTGTGAATATTTTCAAGTGTTAACAAACTTGCCATAACTTTCTCCTCCTATTCATTTCTCAATTTCAGACCACGAATCTTTAATCTCTTTTGCAATGCTGGTGCAAATAAAACCAAAGCGAGCAAGATTGCATTAAAGAGACGTACCAAGTTTTGATCTAGATTTGGAATTTCATAGATATTTAAAATAATCAAACGGTAAACAATAGCACCGATTCCGATGGATAATAAGCGGCCTCCAATGGTCAAGTCGTGTATCAAGACTTCCGAGCTCAAACCAACAACAATGGTTCCTGTCCCAGAAGTCACATCTGAAAATCCATCATTTTGGGCAAACAAGGAACCACATAGGGCAATCAAACCGGTTGAAATCATGTAACCAACAATCTTCATGGTGTTTACATTGACTCCATTGGCCTCACTCATCGGGATATTGTCCCCAGTCGAACGCAAGACCAAACCAATCTCTGTTTTCATCAAAAGGGTCAAAACCAAACAAGTAAGAGACAGACTAAACTAAGTGAGAAAACAGCTCCTTCATTTGTCAGACCCAAGCTCGCCAACTGTTTAAAGACGGTTGCAGAATCTCCCAAGGAAAGATTGGGTACACTGCCCATGATTTTAATATTGATTGAATAGAGCCCTGTCAAGGTCACAATCCCTGTCAAGAGAGCTGGGATTTTCATCTTGGTGTGGAGCATTCCTGATATAAGACCTGCTACCATACCTGCCAGCAAAGCAAGTAAAGTCGCAAGCCAAGGATTTGCCCCTGCCTGTATCTGTGATACAACGATTGCTGCCCCCATAGGAAAGGCTCCCTCAGCAGTCATATCCGCAATATCCAAAATACGGAAAGTCAAGTAGACCCCAATTGCCATAATCGACCACAACAAACCTTCTGATAAACTAGATAACACAAAATTCATCTTAATCCTCCTTATTCCTTGCCTTCTAACTTACTAATATCAATTCACAATGCATCTGCCATTTCTTGATTAGTATGCAATTCCAGTTTTTCAGGCAACTCAACTGCTATATTTTCTGGTTCCTCACCTTTTAAAACACGAATCAGCATGCGAGCTGTCTGTCTTCCCAATTCTTCATAATTGGTTCCGTAGTTATACAAGCCACCAACAGCAATCATTTCTGTTGAACCACCGAATACTGGAACCTTGTGTTTAATAGAAACCTGCTTAACTGTTTCCATGGTTGACGAAATGATATTATCAGTTGGGACAAAAACCATATCCACCTCTGCCATCAAACTCTCTGCTGCCGCCTTGACGTTATTACTGTCCAAGATTGTTTTTTCAACAACGGTAAAGCCTTTTTCTTTCAGAAATCGCTTAGCTTCATCCTTTTAAACAACCGAATTGGGCTCGCTCTGAGTATAGAGGATTCCAATCGTTTTAGCCTTTAGCAACACTTTCTTTATCAAATTGATTTGGGTTGAAATGGCATCTGATGACTGATCGCTTGTCCCAGTTACATTGCCCCCAGGATGTTCTCTTGACTCAACCAACTTGGCACTGACTGGGTCTGTTACAGCTGAAAAGATAACTGGTGTCGTTTGCGTCGTATTGGCCAAGCTCTGAGCAGAAGGCCTTGCGATGGCTAGAACGACATCGCTGGATTCTGCTAGTTGCTGGGAAATCGTTTTTAGATTTCTTTGTTCTCCCTGTGCATTTTGCAAATCAATCTCAATATTTTCCCCCTCAACATAGCCTTGTTTGGCCAGCTCATCCACAAATCCTTCTCTAGTAGCGTCTAAGGACTGGTGGGTAATAAACTGCGAAATACCGATACGAAAGACATCTCTTTTCTTATCTGCCTTCAACTGATGCAAACTGATCAGAGAAGTCAAGAGGATCCCCACTACCAAGAGGGGGCTAGTGATTTTCGAACAACTTTCATAATGAAACTCCTTCTCAGAAAAGATAAAACAAAAAACCGCCTAGATACTATCTAAACGGGTACTTGAAATAACCTAACAAGTTACAACTTAGCTGGTCCATTTAGATATTCATCTATATGGACCACAATCAAAAATCTTAGCCACATAGATACAAACAAATTGCTTGAACTGTTTGCATCCATGGTGACATGTCTACAAACACTATCTAAAGTAGCTAAAGTAAAAGTTTTGATTCATAGTTACGGCTTGTCTCTTATTCATTTCTTTTTCTGCTTTCTTTTTTGATCCTTCCTATCCTACCACCTTTTTCATCACCTGTCAATAATATTTCAAAATTTTTTAAAATTTTTCGAAAATTCTTTCAGGAAGCTTTCAAAGTTTTTCAAATCAGTCCAACAAAAAAGTTTTATAATTCCCATAAAAATTGACATGGAAATTATAAAACCATTATTAGTTTAGTCCTTTTTGATAACGTGCCAATTCGGCTTGGTTCGCCCAAACATAGTGACCTGGACGGATTTCTACCATAGATGGCTTATCAGTCTCATAGTCGTGTTGACTTGGGTCGTAAACCTTCAAGACCTTCTTACGTTCCAAGATTGGATCTGGGATTGGTACCGCTGAAAGCAAGGCTTGAGTATATGGGTGAATTGGATTGTTAAACAATTCTTCTGTTTCTGCAACCTCTACAATAACACCCTTGTAAATAACTGCGATACGATCTGAAATAAAGCGAACAACCGACAAGTCATGGGCGATGAAGAGATAGGTCAGGCCGAGCTCTTTTTGGAATTTTTTGAGCAAGTTCAAGACTTGGGCACGTACAGAAACGTCCAAGGCTGAAATTGGCTCATCTACAATAACAAAGTCTGGTTGCATGACCAAGGCACGGGCAATACCGATACGTTGACGTTGACCGCCTGAGAATTCATGAGGGTAACGAGTCAAGTGCTCAGCAAGAAGACCTACTTCACGGATAATATTTTGAACTTTCTCTTTACGTTCTTCTTCATCCTTAAATAAACGGTGATTGTAAAGACCTTCAGAAATAATATAATCAACAGTCGCACGTTCATTCAAACTTGCGGCAGGGTCTTGGAAAATCATCTGGATTCGACGAATCAATTCCGCAGCTTGTTCACGCGATTTCTTACCATTAATCTTTTGACCATCAAAAATGATATCTCCATTACTTGTATCATTTAGACCGATGATAGCACGACCAATAGTTGTTTTCCCACTACCGGACTCACCTACAAGCGAGAAAGTTTCTCCCTTGTTGATAAAGAAGTTAGCATTTTTAACCGCGACAAACTTCTTACTTCCTTCACCGAAGGAAATTTCTAAATCTTTGATTTCTACTAATTTTTCAGACATTTCCTTCCTCCTAGTCAGCCAGATGGGCAAATCCCATTTTTTCACGAATCTTATCATGGAGATTTGCAATCACAGCTGGTTTTTCTACTTTTGGAGCATCCTCATGAAGAAGCCAAGTTTTAGCCCAATGTGTCTCTGATACTGAGAATTGAGGAGCTTTTTGTTCGAAGTCAATCTGCATTGCGTAGTCAGAACGCAAGGCAAAAGCATCCCCTTTCAGGTCAGTATAAAGTGACGGAGGTGTTCCTGGGATTGAGTAAAGATCCCCTTTATCATCAGCAAGCTGAGGCAAGCTAGACAAGAGACTCCATGTATATGGATGGCGAGGGTCATAGAAGACTTCCTCAACCGTTCCATACTCAACGATTTCTCCTGCATACATAACCGCTACCTTATCCGCAATACTTGCCACCACACCAAGGTCGTGGGTAATAAAGATTGTTGTGAAATGATACTCGTTTTGTAAAGATTTTAGCAAATCAATAATCTGAGCTTGAATAGTTACATCCAAGGCAGTTGTTGGCTCATCACAGATCAAGACATCAGGTCGGCAGGCAAGGGCAATAGCAATAACGATACGTTGACGCATTCCTCCAGAATATTGGAATGGGTATTCATTAAAACGTCTATCTGCGTCTGGAATGCCAACCTTATTCATGTAGTCAATGGCCAATTCTTTCGCTTCTTTAGCTGTTTTTCCTTGGTGTTTTACAATAACTTCTGTAATCTGACTACCAATTGTTTTAATGGGGTCCAAACTAGTCATTGGGTCCTGGAAGATAGTCGCAATCTTAGCACCACGAATTTGTTCCCAATCCTTGTGAGAAGATAAAGCTGTCAAATCCTGACCACGGTAGTCAATACTACCTTGGGCAATGCGACCATTTTCTTCGAGCATACCTGTGAAGGTCTTTGTCAAAACAGATTTACCTGATCCTGACTCACCTACCAAGGCTAATACTTCTCCTTCAACTAGTTCAAGGGAAACGCCGCGAATGGCTGTCAATACTTTGTCACGAACGTCAAATTCCACGACAATATCGCGAGCAGTCAAAATTACATTTTTTTCTTTTGTCATTTCTACTCCTATCTATGTGTACGTGGATCACTAGCATCCGCTAAGTTTTGACCAACTACGAAAAGGGACAAGGATACCAAGACAAGGGTTGTCAATGGAATCCAGAACAAGTAAGCATTGGTTGTTACGTTTTGTGAATAATCCGAAATCAAACGACCCAAACTTGGCACTGTAATCGGTAATCCAAGACCGAAGAAAGACAAGAAGGCTTCGTATGAGATAAAGCTTGGAAGCATTTGAGTCATGGTTGTCACAATAACAGATACCAATTGAGGCATGATATTTTTGGCAACAATCTTCAAGGTTGGTGTTCCCAAAGTACGTGACGCCAAGTTGTATTCCAAGTCACGATAGCGCAAGATTTGCACACGGATCATGAAGGCGATACCAATCCATGTTGTTACGCTCATGGCAAAAATCAGATTCCAGAATCTAGCTCCGATTGAGTAAGTCAAGACAATAACAATCAAAAGAGGTGGGATGTTTGAGATGACGTTGTAAACTTCCATCATGACACGGTCAACTGATTTTGAAATACCCCAAATACCACCGACAAAAACACCGATAACCAAGTTAATCACTGTCGCAATCACAGAAATGAGGATGGAGTTACGAGCTCCGAACCAGACACCGTCAAAGAGCGATTTACCGTTACTGTCAGTACCGAACCAATGCTCCGCATTTGGCTTGATATAACGAATACTAAAGTCGTTTACCTTGCTGACATCATTGAAATCAAACTTAGAAAACATTGGGTAGATGAAACTTATCAAAATGATGGCTACCAAGATTCCCAACATGACTACAGTTGATTTTTTCTTCATAAATTGTTTAAACACTGATTTCCAGTAAGAATATGCTGGCGCATCAATAGTTTCAGAGGCAAAATCGTCACGTTTTACAAACTGAAATTTTTCTTTATCGATTGTAGACATTATTTGCCTCCTTTCTCAGTCAATTTAATACGTGGGTCAATAATAGTCATCCAAATATCTCCCAAAAGACGTGAGAAGATAGAAATACATGTAAAGATGAAGACAAGACCAACGACCATAGAGTTATTAGATGCTTTTACAGAGTCAATCAACATTTTACCCATACCTGGGAAGGCGAAGACTGTTTCAGTAAGGGTTGCACCACCGATAACCCCAATGATGGCACCAGGAATTCCTGAAACCAGCGGAACCATGGCATTTTTAAATATGTGTTTGTTTGAAATTTCTTTTTCAGACAAACCTTTTGCACGAGCGAAACGAACAAAGTCTTGAGATTGCAAGTCAATCATGTAACGACGAATCCAAATGGCTGTACCAGGAGCACCCAACAAACCAAGGATGACTGCTGGTAAAACGTAAGAACGCCAATCTCCAGCTCCCAAGATAGGGAATGAATCTGGAAGGGCAATAGATGATCCAATCAATCGAACGATGTAAACCAAGGCAATCGTTGGAAGAGCAAGCAAGAAGGTCAAAGCCCCTGTTGAGAGGCTATCAATCCAAGTGTTCTTGAAACGAGCCATGGCTGAACCAAGTGGCACGGCAAGAGCATAGGCAAGAACCAAACCAATCAAACCAGTAATAGCAGAGCTGACAATCATAGATGGATATTGGTAATTACTTTCAGTCGCTGTATAAGGATCATCTTTCCCATAGCTAGCTACTTCACGAGAGTCAGCCTGACTAGGTGACTTGTAGGTTCTTGAGTAAATATTTACAGAAGACGTTTTCTTACCTGTTGGGAACTGAACTTGGGCAGTTTTGGTTTGTCCTTGACCTTGAGTAATAACCTGAAGAACTGGTGTATTAGCATAGGTTGGGTAAGAGTCACCTAAATTCAAGTTCACAAAGTTTTGATGAACAAATGGGAACTGACTGTTAAAGTACAAGAGATATTTATGTTTAGTTCCTGAACCGACCAATGACCATCCGATAGCTGGATCATTTTCAAAACGAAGGTAGCGTTTCAAGTCTGGATTTTCAGGGTCTTGGATTTTATTTGTATGGTCAATGTCAATCAAGTTAGCATAGAAGTGAAAAACACGTTCAAAAATTGGAATTTCACGAGTAGCATAGAATTGACCACTTTCAGTAAATTCTCCCAAAGTCCAACCATGACCTAATTGATTGATGTACTTTTCATAAATAGCTTTATTGGTCGCATTTGCTTCTACTGTTACAGAAGAATCCATGCTACTTGCCTTTTCTTGCAACTCTTTAGTATCGTAATACTCAATGTAGCCCATACGCTCAAACACAGTATTTTCATAGTTATCACGTTTATCAGCCGTTGTCGCAATTTTATTATAGTTAGGATCCTGCTTGAAAATCAATTTTCGAGGAACCAAGGTATAGATAATCGTGTAGGTCAAAGTCGTTACTAAGAAAATCGAAACCAATGACCGCAAAACACGCATAAAAATATATTTTTTCATATTATTTCCTTTAAAAATCCCAAAAGAACCTTCTCCTCATGGAGAGAAAGTTCTATTAGAAATTATTTACTTCACATGACTTGCCAATTCTTTTTGAGCTTTCTCATTTGATTCAGCTTTTTCTTTCAACCATTTTTCACGAGCTTTTTCATACTCTTCCTTAGTCACCACTTTATCTTGTAATTTCAAATATTTGAAGTAAACATCTGACCCCTTAGAGCCTGTTTGCGCAGAAGCTCCAGTAAATGGAACAATTCGTGAAAGCACTGGTGCTGCACCAGAAGAAGCCATAGCAGGAATAAAGAGTGAACTATCTGTCAACCATGCTTGAGCCGCTGCATATTTTTCATAACGGACATTCAAGTCGCTTGTCTCTTTGGCAGCTTCATCAACTAATTTATCGTATTCTTTCAAACCAACTTGAACTACTGAAGGGCTATTTGGATTATCAAATCCTAAATATGTTTTTGTAGTTTCACTGCTAGTTGTTTTTAAAATATCCAGGTAAGTAGATGGGTCTTGATAGTCTGGCCCCCATGAAACTCCTCCCGATATATCCCAATCCTCAGATGAAGCATTGGCAGCATAGTAAGTAATATTAAGGAATTCATCACTTGTCATTTGTTGAATATCAACAACGACATTTTCAACACCAAGAACTGTTTCTACAGATTGTTTAAAGGACTGAATACGAGATATGTAGTTTTTTGATGCTTGGTCTACTGGAACGTCCAGATGAATAGGAAACTGAACGCCGTCTGCTTCTAAAGCTTTCTTAGCTTTCGCAAACTCTGCCTTGGCCTTGTCAGCATTGAATAAACCATCCTGCCCATCAGCTAAATTCACACCTTTCCACTCATCACCATAAGCAGGAAGTTGAGCAGCGACTAAATCACCAAAGGTCTTCTCACCAGCTGAAACAAAGTCTGGTTTTACAAATAAATTACGAACTGCTAAAGCTGCTCCATCTTTACCATTGATTTGAGCTGAGTAAGCTGAGCGATCAAGAGCAAAATTCAAGGCTTGACGGAAATCTTTGTTAAGCAATGCCTTCTTAGTAGCTACTTTCTCTGAATCTGTAGTTTTAGAAGTATAGTTGTAACTTTGGCGATCAATATTCACACCCAGACCAGCAATCCCAGAGCCTGATTGTGTGTAATAGATATTGTCCTTGTATTCTTCTGCAACCTTAGAATAGTTGGAGCTGGTAGGGTAAAGACGGGCATAACTATAAGCTCCACTAGTGAAGTTACGCTCTAGCGACTCCTGATCTGATCCATCATAGTAAGCTAGATTGATAGTATCTAGGTGGACATTTTCTTTATCCCAATATTGCTCATTTTTTACAAACTCTACAGAAGATTTTGCAGTCAACCCTTTCAACAAGAATGGACCATTATAAAGCAAGGATGTCGGATCTGTTGGTTTAGCAAAATCGCTTCCTTTTGATGTTTCGAATTCTTCATTCAGAGGCCAGAAAATAGAATAGGTCAACTTAGAGTTCCAGAACGGTTCAGGCTGGTTCAAAGTGTATTGTAACGTATAATCATCAACCGCCTTGACACCAACTGTTGAAAAATCTGTTGAAGTTCCTGATAGATAATCTGCCAAGCCTTTAACCGAATTTTCAGCTAAATACATAGCTTCTGATTTTTTATCTGCTGCGTGTTTTAAACCGTTCACGAAATCTTTAGCCGTCACCTCTGCATATTCTTCTCCATCAGAGGTAAACCATTTAACCCCTTTACGAATCTTATAAGTGTAGGTCAAACCATCCTTAGAGACTTCCCAATCCTCTGCAACTGCAGGAGCAAGATTACCGTAATTATCGTTAGTGAATAAACCATCAATCCCATTTGAAGTCACTACTGTTGTACTATTTTTACTTGAAATCAGGTAGTCCAAGGTTTCTGGGTCTGCTGTATAAACATAGCCATAAGCTTTAGGGGCTGATGAATCAGATGATTTTGAAGAACTGCATGCTGCAAGTACACCTGCTGCTAATAAAACAAGACCTGCTGTAGCAAATACACGATTTTTTTTCATTTTCTACTCCTCTGTTTATGTGAATTATAGATTGACAACCATTATATCACATTATCCATTAAAAATCAAACAAATTTTCAGAATATTTAGGCTTGTTGGCACA
Source organism: Streptococcus pneumoniae (assembly GCF_001457635.1). Classification (NCBI taxonomy): domain Bacteria; kingdom Bacillati; phylum Bacillota; class Bacilli; order Lactobacillales; family Streptococcaceae; genus Streptococcus; species Streptococcus pneumoniae. The sequence goes on along the minus strand of NZ_LN831051.1, from coordinate 851,914 downwards.
AATTTTTCATTTTTTTTTGAATATATGATTCAAATTGTCGTTCGAAGTGTCAAAGACTACAGTGAAAATAGGAAATTTGACGCAGAAACTTTGGAGTTTAGGAAGACATACAGTAAAATGAAATACGGACGAAACAATGTGATTTTGGAATTCAAATTAAATTATAACAATATTGTAGAAGTATCATTCTAGTATTCAAGATTCAGTTTACTATGTCTTTTCACACCAACCTTATTCCGAATTCAATTACTTTTGTGATTTACATATATAGATTAAGACTATCTTTTATACTTTAAAATTTCTCGCTACCTTATCCACTATATGCTCCTCGCTATCACGTTTCTATTCATAGCCTACGATTTCACTATTGCTTTCTCTGACAATTCTTATTTCCTGCGTCAGACTTAAAACGATCTATCCCCAGACCATTTTAATCCGCTACCTCACGATAGTCAGGCTTGGGGAGCGCTATTGTATTCACCGGTAGTGGATCCCTACAGAGGACTTACACCTCAGATGCACGACATGCCCATCGTATAAAAAAATCTCCTACCCAAGGTAGAAGATTTCAAACTTATAAAACTTAATCCGTCATGTCCGATACCAACATTCGATGCTCCAATGGAATACTGCACATAACTAGCAAGAAAATAAAGCCTGACTGAATCCAGAAGAGAGCCAAGTCAAAAATTCCGTGCACAGCAACCACTGTAAGGAAAGATAGATAAAGGCCGATAATCGGACGTTTCCCCGACTCCTGACTCATATCCATCATCAAGCGAACAGGAGCAACAGAAGACAAAACTAATAAAATGGTACCCACAATTCCGTAACTCAGAATCGTATCAATATAAAGACTGTGGGCATGTTCATGATAAGGAGCATGTATCCGAGGATAAGAGTGCATATAGGTCAATGGCCCTTCACCCCAAAAAGGATTTTGCTTAAACAAGGCCATCCCAGCATCCCAGATAGAAATGCGTTCTTCCATAGAAGAGTCTAAAGTACCCATTCGAACTCCCAAATCACTAGAAAAGAGGAAACTCAAACCAATCGCGAAGACCCCAATACTAAGCCAAAAGGCCTTCCAGTTTTTAATAGTCGTAAAGAGATAGATAATTGCTCCAGCGATAATAGCAGGAAAGGCAGTTCGATTTTGAGTAAAGTTCAAACCAAAGAGATTAACAAAGCCTGCAATCACACAGAATACTTTCAACCAATTCAACTTGGTCGTTGTAAACAGATAGAAAGCAATCATAATACAGAAACAACAAATAATTCCATAATAATTAGGATTAAAGAAGGTCACTTCTGCCCGGTTCTGATGCCACACCTGCATATTGGGTGAAAGAAAAGCATAGTTAAATTTCTTCACAATTTGGAAATGTTCTAAACTGGCAAAAGCAGCTGACAAGACACTACCAAACAAGACGAACTGCAAAATCAATCGAAAGAATTTATGGGATAAAATCGACTGATAGTGCAAAAAGAAAATAGTAAATAGAAACATTCCTACTGAAGCCACAAGACCCATCCAATTTTGTGCAAGAATGGATATAACAGTACTATAGCTAAGAAAAAGAAGCAGCATCGGATGCTCCCCCATTTTCTGAAGAATACTTTTCATGTCTCCTGTAAAAATCAAACTGATAATATATAAACAGAGTACAACTACAAAAAGATAAAAGGGTAAAAAGATACTTAGGATAATTCCCAATAAAATCAGCTCTTTACTAGACAACCCCTTCAGCTTTTCAATAAAGCCTATTGATTTCAAAATGAATCCTTTCTCTCCAAATCAGCTGATTCAGATAATAGTAAGCTGTCCTATATTGTACCACTTTTTTAGCAATTTGAAAACAAAGGAAACGTTTTCCAAAATAAAAACCCTATTTTATCCACCATATCAAGGCTTCAAAATGTTACTTCAACTCCATTCTCAATTACCCGATAAGTCTGATTTTGCAAATCAATTTCTGCTACTGCTGTTACGGACTTATCTTTATTTTGACGTTTGATTACAATGCTGTGAGCTGTTGGTGTCTCTATCTCAGTAGTCCCTTCTAGATCAAAGGCTTCTGAACGGTTACGGAAAGAAAATAGATTGAGAAGGGCCTTCACAACAGGTCGTTGCACTTCTTTTGCTATTTCCTCGTTGCTATAGTAATGACGATTAATATTTCGACCTTCTTTAGTTTCTTCTAATAATTTCAAGTCATTCTTGCCTGCTAATAGACCCACATAGTAAACCTGAGGAATACCTGGGGCAAAAGCTTGAATTAGACGAGCGAGAAAATACTTGACATCATCATCTCCAAGCGCTGAATAGTAGGTTGAATTGATTTGGTAGATATCTAAGTTGTTATACTCGGCACTAGAGTACTTACGTTTGACATTGGCTCCAACCTTATAGAGTTCATTTGAAGCATAGTCAATCTCCTCATCGGTCAGGATATCCTTGACATCTACTACTCCAATCCCATCATGGGTATCTAGCGTCGTAAATTGCTTCATCGGGCTCATCTTTAACCACTTAGCCAAACGCTCTGTTCTGGAACTGTAAAGAGTATAAAGTGTCACCATTGGAAGAGCAAAATCATAAACATAGTAATCATGGTCTGCTATTTTAAACTGAATCGAATAGTGTTCATGAATCTCAGGTAAAAGCTCTGTCCCATACTCAGCAGCGATATCTCGAACTTTGTCCAATAAATCCCAAATATCTGGTTCCACAAAGAAATCATTAGTATCCAATTTCTTCACTGCATAAGCAAAGGCATCTAGACGAATCAAATCACACCCATTACTTGCCAAGTGCTGAATGGTCTTACGGATAAATTCCATAGTTACTTCTTTGGTCACATCAAGATCAATCTGCTCCTCACCAAAGGTATTCCACAAATGTTCCACTGAACCATCTTCAAACACAATCTCTTGCTTTGGTGCACGATCCTTACGCTTGTAAATTAAATCTACATCAGACTGTGTCGGACGGTTTTCTGGCCAAAACTTATCCCAGTTTAAAAAGAGAGCTTTAAATTCACTGGCTTCATGTTTTTCTTGATAGTCCTTATAATACTTGGATTGACGAGAAATATGATTAATCATAAAATCAAACATAAGATAATATCTCTCACCTAAACGCTTAACATCCTCCCAATCACCAAAAGCTGAGTCCACTTCGTCGTAGTCAACTGGCGCAAATCCACGATCACCTGTTGATGGGAAAAATGGTAAAAGGTGAACTCCTCCAATAGCATCTCCAAAATGCTCTTCCAAATTATCATATAAGTCTTTAAGATTATTTCCAAGGCTATCAGAATAGGTAATCAACATGGTTTTATTTTGAATTGGCATCATTACTCTCCTTTTTCTAATTGAAGCCAAGTCTCATATGATCTGGCTTCATAAATAAAATTCATTTTAAATCTCTATTTATCATCAAACTCGTACTAATATAGACTGTGATAAACAAAGTACTACTTTCTTGTTTTCTACATAGAATTATCAACAAGCTGAACTCTTCCTCTGTGTCAAAGACTATAGATTCCATGAGCTCTTCTTATACTATTCGAAAATCTCTTCAAACCACGTCAGCTTCACCTTACCGTACTCAAGTACAGCCTGCGGCTAGCTTCCTAGTTTGCTCTTTGATTTTCATTGAGTATTACTTCACTGCCCCGTTGCTCATTCCTGAAATGATATGGCGTTGGAAGAAGAGATAGACAATGGTGATACTGATAATGCCGACCACGTAAGAGGCAAAGCTTGGTCCGTAGTCGTTGAAATATTGGCCTGCGTAGTTGTATTGGAACAAAGGCAGAGTCCACATTTTGGAATCCCGGTTCAAGACAAGGAGTGGCAACATGAAGTCATTCCAGAACCAAAGGGCATTGATGATCATGGTTGTCGCATGCATCGGTTTCATCATTGGGAAGATGATGCGGAAATAGGTTGTAAATTGATTAGCCCCATCGATCTCTGCTGCTTCATCCAGACTTTCTGGAATCGAGATTTTGATATAGCCAACATAGAGAAAGAGGGTCTGTGGAATCGCATAGGTCAAGTAGAGTAAGATCAAACCAAAGGTATTAGCCAAACCGAGTTTACTCATCATAACCGTAATCGGAATCATGATGACTTGGAAAGGTACGAAGATTCCGAGGATTAAGAGGGTATACATGATGGTAAAGGCTTTTCTTTTACTCATATTGCGAGCGATGGAGTAGGCTGCCATAGGGATAAAGATCATTACTGCAAGTAAAGACAAGACAGTGATGACGACAGAGTTCCAATAATAGCCTCCAATCCCATCAGCTAAGAGACGGCTAAAGTTGTCCCATGTGAAGTTGGTTGGAAAGCCAAAGAAATTATCTACAATATCCTTAGTGGGTTTGAAGGAACTAAAGAGGGTAGCAAGGAGCGGCACTAAAATCAGAACCGATCCTAGAATCAATAGAATGTATTTGCCAATCAGGGCTTTTCTTTCATCTTGTTTCATCATGCTTCTCCTCTTAAATTTCAAATTTCTTAGATACTCTCAATTGGATGATCGAAATCACTACAATTAAGAAGAACAAGATTACGGCAATGGCATTGGCATAACCGAATTGGTTGTTTTTAAAGGCATAGTTATAAACCAAGAGCCCAAGTGAGGTTGTGGCATTGTTTGGACCACCACCGGTCATGGCAAAGACTTGGTCAAAGGCAGTCAGCCCACCTTTTAGGGCTAGGATAAAGACCATAGAGACACTTGGTAGCAAGTAAGGCAATTCAATGTTCCAGAAAACTTGCTTGCTAGTCGCACCATCAATCCTTGCTGCCTCTGTAATCTCAGTTGGAATAGATTGCAAACCAGCTAGGAAGATGATGATGGGCATAGCCACCCCTTGCCAAAGAAGGACAAAGACAGCCGCAAAGATTGCTCCCCACTTAGTCCCTAAAAGACTGGTTTGGAGAAATTCAATATGAAGGGCATTCCCAATCGCTGGAAGACCGTAGTTGAAGACTTGCTTGAAGATCAAAGCCACTGTCAAACCAGATAAAACAGCTGGGAAGAAGAACCAAGCACGGAAGAAGGTTTGGCCTTTGATTTTAGAATTCAAGACACGCGCAATGAAGATCCCGAGTGCAATCTCACCAACCACCATGGCAATCGTAATGATTGCGGTAAAGCCAATCGCATTCATGAATTTTGGATCCATGAAGAGGAGCTTAAAATTGTTTAAGCCAACAAATTTGTAGTTATAAGTCAATCCTGTCCAGTTGGTAAAACTGTAAAAGGCTCCTTGAAACATCGGCACATAGAAGAAAATTGCTTGTAACAAGAGGGGGATGACCACAAAAGCCCATGCCCAATATTTTTGTAATACTTTTTTCATAGTCTCTCTACTCCTAATCCACATCCGCTTTCATCGGGTTAAAGAAGGCATTCAAATCATTGACCATGCCTTGTTTATCACCGGTCAAGACATAGTTCATGGTCAAGGTATGGAAGTCTGCTTCACTGGTCCAGTATTGTTGCAACCAGACCAAGTGACGATCCGTAAAGGCATATTCGGTCATACCAGCAAGCGGTGAATCTTCTCCTGCTTGTTTGACCCCTTCGATCGCTGTTGGAGATCCGTCCACATCGTAGTATTTTTGCATGACTTCTGGACGGGTCATATATTCCACAAAGGCATTGGCTTCTTTTGGATGTTTGGTGGTGGCTGAGATAGACCATGCCAAGTCTCCCGCACCAACGGTTAAGCTTTGTCCTTTTTCTTTTCCTGGAATCATGAAGGTCCCAATCTTAAAGTTCGGTTTTTGTTCATTAATCGCTGTGATCGCCCAAGACCCATTTGGTGTCATGAGGACATCCCCACGTGCGAAGGCTCCGATAACATCGGTATAGCCAGCACCTTCCCAGTTCTTTTGCTTAGAGCCATTGATGCGAAGGATGTCCATGACCTTGATATCATCTTTCATAATCGGATCCAACAATTTAATGGCATTTGGTTGAGAATAACGAAGGTATTGATTTGCTTCTTTTCCTCCACCTGTTGCTGTCGCAAAGGCTAATTGATTGTAACCATTGAGTGTCCAAGCATCTGCACCTGCAATTCCAAATGGTGTTTGTCCTTTAGCAACGATATCTTTGACTAACTGTTCAAATTCATCCCAGGTTTCAGGAACCTTCAAGCCCAGTTCTTCGAATTTATCTTTGTTGTAGTAAATTCCATAAGCATTAGCTGTAAAAGGAACGTTGTAAACTTTTTCGTTTACAGCATATTTTTCAGCGTAGCCATTTTTCACGCGTTTCAGGTAGTCTTTGTTGCTCAAATCTTCAAAGACACCTGCTTTTGCCCATTCTTGCAGTTCGATGGACTGTGGGTAAATATTGACCACATCAGGCACATCTCCTGCGAGAACGCGTGTCTTCAATACTTCACCAGCATTTGGTACATTGACGACTTTGACCTTGATCTTAGGGTTTTCCTTCTCAAAATCACGAGTGATTTCTTCCAAGGTTTTGGTCATTTCTTTTTTCTGGTTGAAATACTCGATGGTCACTGTGCCATCCGCAGATTTACCATAGTTGGAGCAAGCGCCGAGCCCAACCAAAGCTAAACCTGTAGTTGCAAGAAGTCCGATTTTTTTATACCATTCCATTAGAAAGCCTCCTTTATAAATTTATACACCCTTATCATAGTCTTCTAAAAATATACTGTCTACTCAAAAAATCTCCTTGGGATAAGATAACAGTTAGGCCCGCATACATTAGTTCTGCACCTGAGTAAACTTCGCCATTTTCCTGTAATTTATATAGTCCCTCTTCATCCAAATCTTTTAATTTTAAAGTTGTTTCCATGGTCTCTACAACAGATAAAACGCGAACGTAGGTTACAATCGTTTGATTTCCGTAATTAAATTGTACAGCTGCTTCATTGGATGCAGTATCAGGATTAATTAGTCTATACTGCTGTCCTAACTGAACTACTGGTCGTAATTCTTTATACAAGTTCACCTGATTAGCAATCGTAGCTTTCTCTTCATCTGATAAATTTGTCAAATCAAGCTCATAGCCCAAATTTCCCATCATTGCTACATGGCCACGTGTTTCTAATGGTGTCATTCGTCCCATCTGATGATTCGGTACTGCTGACACATGAGCCCCCATAGAAATGGTTGGATAGAGATAGGATGAACCGTATTGAATTGGTAAACGTGCAATGGCATCAGTATTATCACTAGCCCAGACTTGTGGGAAATAGCGCATCATACCAAGATCATTTCGTCCACCACCACCAGAGCAGGACTCAAAGAGAATATGGCTGTGCTTCTCTGTCAGATAAGAAACGAGTTCGTAAAGCCCCAGCATGTACTGATGAGATTGCATCTGTGTCTCTAGATAAGTTAATCCATTCCCTAGCTTAGTGATATTGCGGTTCATATCCCATTTAATGTAATCAATATCATGATAAGATAGGAGTTGATCTAAGACACTTTTCAAGTATTCTACTACCTGAGGATTGGCAAGATTAAGTACTAATTGATTCCGAGAATAAGTATGCTCATAGCCAGGAACCTGAATAGCCCAGTCAGGATGTTGACGATACAAATCACTATCTACAGAAATCATTTCGGGTTCTAACCAAAGTCCAAACTGCAAACCTCTTTCATGGATAGCTGAAATCAGACTTTCTAGACTTCCACCCAGTTTTTCCTCATTAACAACCCAATCACCTAAAGCACGATTATCATCAAAACGATTGCCAAACCAACCATCATCTAATACAAAAAGTTCAATGCCAACTTTCTTAGCTTCATCTGCTAACTCTAACAGTTTTTCTCTCTGAAAGTCAAAGTAAGTAGCTTCCCAGTTATTGATTAGAATTGGACGTTCTTTTTTAGAAAATTCACTTAGCATAATGTGCTTCAGTACAAAATTCTGACTTTCATGACTAATACCAGTTAATCCCTGATCTGAATGAGTCACTAAAGCTACCGGTGTTTCAAAGTATTCCTCAGGGGCTAACTTCCAAGAAAAGTTTTCTGGATTAATGCCAATAGCCACCCGAACTTCATTCAATTGATTTTTTTGAACAAAAGCTTCAAAGTTGCCACTATACATTAGTTGAATAGCAAACACATTCCCAGCATCCTCTGTGACTCCTTGTTCGCATAGTAGAAGAGCTGGTGTTTGAGCATGACCAGAAGCACCTCGGTTTGAACTAATCGAAAAGATTCCTTGTTCTACCTGTTGACGTCTAACAGTCTTTTCACGAGCATAAGCACCCTGCAGAGTTACTATTTCGTAATCTGCAGCTGGAAAATCAGCCATAAAAGAAAAATCTTTATGGATGACAACTTCCTGATTACTATTATTATCTAATTTACTGTAGCTAGCAATAGTCGCATCATTATTAAAAGTAGTATAATACAAAGTCAGACTAAGTTGAGCCTTAGAATCTTCTAACATTAAGACAAGAGTCTCTGTATCGTCCATGCTATGTGGAGAAGGTAAGCCCTGTGGACCATTCTGACCTTTTAAAATCTTTGCTTCTACAAATCGAAAGTCTGTTACTTCAGTTACATTATGCTGAACCTGTATGGTTGGTTTCCTAAAATCTCCTAAGCCATGTTGTCCAAAAATTTGACGTTGAGTATCTAAACTAAAGGTTCGATTAGTAGCTGTTGGATTTCCTGAAAAGGCATGGTCTCGTTCATAAACACTATTGGAACCTTTATAGTTCTTAATAGTCTTTCCTAAATGTTTCAAAAGTAAGTAGCCATTTCGATTTTCAATAATCAAACTTAGATTTTTACTCTCAACATAAAATAGATTATTCTCTATCCTAACTCCCATTTACTTCACCTCATCACTTTATTGACTCTATTTTATCACCTGAAATCGCTTTCCAAAATAGAAAAATGTCTCAAGAATATGGTAAAATGTTAGGTAGGAGGTAGCACATGTTAGTTTTTTCAGAATACCAGACTGGAACAATCGACCTTGCCCTAAGCTTTTATGGATATGAGGAATGCACACCTAATTACTCTTTTGGTCCAGCCATTCGTGATACATACGTCCTACATTACATTACTAAAGGACAAGGAAAATTTCATTACAAGGGTAAAATTGTTGATTTAAAAGAAGGAGATTTCTTTCTATTAAAACCAGAGGAACTAACCTTTTATCAAGCAGATAGTAAAGAACCTTGGGCCTACTACTGGTTAGGAATCACTGGAGGGAAAGCCCCTGATTATTTTGCTCTTTCCCAAATTTCTGATCAATCCTATCTCATCCAATCTGAAACTTGTCATACCCAGACTACTGCAAAACTCATCTCAGACATTGTCCGCTTCGCTCAGATTACAAAATCAAGTGAATTAGCTCAACTCCATATCATGGGACAACTTCATGAACTGATGTTTCATCTGGGAACTATTGCTCCCAATCAGAAAAAAAAGAATATTTCATCAACCCACCAACTCTATCTTGAATGCAAACGATTAATTGATAGCCACTATCCTCAATCACTTACAATTCAAGATTTAGCAAAAGAACTATCCGTTCACAGAAGCTACTTATCAAGCGTATTCAAAGAATTTAATACCTTATCACCCAAAGAATACCTACTCTACGTTCGAATGCACCGAGCTAGACAACTTCTCGAAAATACCCAAGAGTCCATCAAGGTAATTGCATACTCGGTAGGTTTTTCAGATCCACTCCATTTTTCGAAAGCTTATAAACAATACTTTAATCAGACTCCAAGTCATACAAGAAAAGAATACTCTCAATACCAACTAGTAAGAAAGGCAACATTATGAAATCCTACCAAGCTGTCTACCAAATCCTATCTAAAGAAACCGACTATATCAGCGGAGAAAAAATCGCAGAAAAACTATCCCTAAGCCGAACAGCAATTTGGAAAGCCATCAAGCGACTAGAACAAGAAGGCATTGAAATTGATAGTATCAAAAATAGAGGATATAAACTGATGAATGGTGACCTTATTCTTCCAGAGATTCTAGAAGAAAATCTTCCAATTAAAGTCAGCTTTAAACCCGAAACAAAATCAACACAACTAGATGCAAAAGAAGCAATTGATTTAGGCCATGAAGCAAATACCCTCTATCTAGCTTCCTATCAAACAGCAGGCCGAGGCCGTTTTCAACGTTCCTTCTACTCACCACAAGGTGGTATTTATATGACACTCCATCTTAAACCAAATCTCCCCTATGACAAATTACCATCCTACACACTACTTGTAGCTGGAGCTGTCTACAAAGCCATTAAGAACCTAACTTTAATAGATGTCGACATAAAATGGGTCAATGATATCTATCTAAACAATCATAAAATTGGAGGAATCCTTACTGAAGCAATGACCTCTGTAGAAACTGGCTTAGTCACAGATATCATTATTGGAGTAGGTATCAATTTCACTATTAAAGACTTCCCTCAGGAATTAAAAGAAAAAGCTGCCAGCTTATTTAAAGCTACAGCTCCTATAACAAGGAATGAATTGATCATAGAAATCTGGCGTGCTTTCTTCGAAACACCAGCAGAAGAGCTATTATACCTATACAAAAAACAGTCATTCATTCTAGGAAAAGAAGTCACTTTCACACTAGAGCAAAAAGACTACAAGGGACTTGCTAAAGACATCTCAGAAAATGGAAAACTTTTAGTTCAATGTGATAACGGAAAAGAAATCTGGCTAAATAGTGGCGAAATTTCTCTCAATAGTTGGAAGTAAAATAACACAATTATAATATAAACGATATAAAAATAACTTCAGATTAGTAATTCAATTAAGTTTTACGGATCTGAAGTTTTATTGTCTCTAAAAACAAAAAAGAGAGTTACAAACTCTCATTAAAACGGGCTCTATAATATTTGTAGTGGGTAAATTCCCTATGGATATTATGGAGCCTATTTTGTGTAGAAAAAAAGTCCCATATGACCTATAATGAAAAGCGACAAAACAACTCATTAGAAAGAATCATATGGAACAATTACATTTTATCACAAAATTACTAGACATTAAAGACCCAAACATCAAGATTCTAGATATCATCAATATGGATACCCACAAAGAAATTATCGCTAAGCTGGATTATGAGGCTCCATCTTGCCCTGATTGTGGAAGTCTAATGAAGAAAAAGGAACCAGAGAAATTTTTCGGACTTATTGAGGACAATCTTAAGCAGGTTCATCCTATTTTTCAGACTGTCTTTAAAATCTTCCTCAAAGATAAAGAAAAGATTGTCAACGCCCTTCAACTACACTATTCTAACGCCAAACTGGAAGCGACCAATAATCTCATCAAACTTATCAAGTGCAATGCCTTTGGTTTTCGAAACTTTGAAAACTTTAAAAAACGGATTTTTATCGCTTTGAACATCAAAAAAGAAAGGACGAAATTTGTCCTTTCTCGAGCTTAGCTTTTCTTCAACCCACTACAGTTGACAAAGAGCCATAAAAATAACTTCAGATTAGTAATTCAATTAAGTTTTACGGATCTGAAGCTTTATTGTCTCTAAAAATAAAAAAGAGAGTTACAAACTCTCATTAAAACGGAGAATAAGGGATTCGAACCCTTGCGCCAGTTACCCGACCTAACGATTTAGCAAACCGTCCTCTTCAGCCTCTTGAGTAATTCTCCAATTAATGGGCACGAGTGGACTCGAACCACCGACCTCACGCTTATCAGGCGTGCGCTCTAACCACCTGAGCTACGCGCCCAAGTTAAAAAACTTGGTAATTTGAACAAAGTTCAAAGCGGGTGACGAGAATCGAACTCGCGACAACAGCTTGGAAGGCTGTAGTTTTACCACTAAACTACACCCGCATAAATACTATCAATAAAATGGCGCGAGACGGAATCGAACCGCCGACACATGGAGCTTCAATCCATTGCTCTACCAACTGAGCTACCGAGCCTTATTGCGGGAGCAGGATTTGAACCTACGACCTTCGGGTTATGAGCCCGACGAGCTACCGAGCTGCTCCATCCCGCGTTAATAATATAAAAGGAGGATGTGGGATTCGAACCCACGCACGCTTTTACACGCCTGACGGTTTTCAAGACCGTTCCCTTCAGCCGGACTTGGGTAATCCTCCAATATTCAAATGGACCTTGTAGGACTTGAACCTACGACCACTCGGTTATGAGCCGAGAGCTCTAACCAGCTGAGCTAAAGGTCCGACAAGATCATTATAGCGGCGAAGGGGATCGAACCCCCGACCTCCCGGGTATGAACCGGACGCTCTAGCCAGCTGAGCTACACCGCCATGAATCGGGAAGACAGGATTCGAACCTGCGACACCTTGGTCCCAAACCAAGTACTCTACCAAGCTGAGCTACTTCCCGAGTTAAATAGAAAAATGCACCCTAGAGGAGTCGAACCTCTAACCGCCTGATTCGTAGTCAGGTACTCTATCCAGTTGAGCTAAGGGTGCTCCATATTATGCCGAGGACCGGAATCGAACCGGTACGATCGTTACCAATCGCAGGATTTTAAGTCCTGTGCGTCTGCCAGTTCCGCCACCCCGGCCTCTCTAAGCGAACGACGGGATTCGAACCCGCGACCCCCACCTTGGCAAGGTGGTGTTCTACCACTGAACTACGTTCGCACTGTTTTCTTCTATCTAAAAATGCCGGCTACATGACTTGAACACGCGACCCTCTGATTACAAATCAGATGCTCTACCAACTGAGCTAAGCCGGCTCATTTGTTATATCTTAATGCGGGTTAAGGGACTTGAACCCCCACGCCGTTAAGCGCCAGATCCTAAATCTGGTGCGTCTGCCAATTCCGCCAAACCCGCATATATGACCCGTACTGGGCTCGAACCAGTGACCCATTGATTAAAAGTCAATTGCTCTACCAACTGAGCTAACGAGTCTAAAATAACTTGCGTTACCTTAAACGGTCCCGACGGGAATCGAACCCGCGATCTTCGCCGTGACAGGGCGACGTGATAACCGCTACACTACGGGACCTTTGGGAGTTAACGGGATCGAACCGCTGACCCTCTGCTTGTAAGGCAGATGCTCTCCCAGCTGAGCTAAACTCCCTAGAGCTAAGCGACTTCCCTATCTCACAGGGGGCAACCCCCAACTACTTCCGGCGTTCTAGGGCTTAACTTCTGTGTTCGGTATGGGTACAGGTGTATCTCCTAGGCTATCGTCACTTAACTCTGAGTAATACCTACTCAAAATTGAATATCTATTCAATTCAAGAAAACCGTTCGCTTTCATATTCTCAGTTACTTTGGATAAGTCCTCGAGCTATTAGTATTAGTCCGCTACATGTGTCGCCACACTTCCACTTCTAACCTATCTACCTGATCATCTCTCAGGGCTCTTACTGATATATAATCATGGGAAATCTCATCTTGAGGTGGGTTTCACACTTAGATGCTTTCAGCGTTTATCCCTTCCCTACATAGCTACCCAGCGATGCCTTTGGCAAGACAACTGGTACACCAGCGGTAAGTCCACTCTGGTCCTCTCGTACTAGGAGCAGATCCTCTCAAATTTCCTACGCCCGCGACGGATAGGGACCGAACTGTCTCACGACGTTCTGAACCCAGCTCGCGTGCCGCTTTAATGGGCGAACAGCCCAACCCTTGGGACCGACTACAGCCCCAGGATGCGACGAGCCGACATCGAGGTGCCAAACCTCCCCGTCGATGTGAACTCTTGGGGGAGATAAGCCTGTTATCCCCAGGGTAGCTTTTATCCGTTGAGCGATGGCCCTTCCATACGGAACCACCGGATCACTAAGCCCGACTTTCGTCCCTGCTCGAGTTGTAGCTCTCGCAGTCAAGCTCCCTTATACCTTTACACTCTGCGAATGATTTCCAACCATTCTGAGGGAACCTTTGGGCGCCTCCGTTACCTTTTAGGAGGCGACCGCCCCAGTCAAACTGCCCGTCAGACACTGTCTCCGATAGGGATCACCTATCTGGGTTAGAGTGGCCATAACACAAGGGTAGTATCCCAACAGCGTCTCCTTCGAAACTGGCGTCCCGATCTCTTAGACTCCTACCTATCCTGTACATGTGGTACAGACACTCAATATCAAACTGCAGTAAAGCTCCATGGGGTCTTTCCGTCCTGTCGCGGGTAACCTGCATCTTCACAGGTACTAAAATTTCACCGAGTCTCTCGTTGAGACAGTGCCCAAATCATTACGCCTTTCGTGCGGGTCGGAACTTACCCGACAAGGAATTTCGCTACCTTAGGACCGTTATAGTTACGGCCGCCGTTTACTGGGGCTTCAATTCATACCTTCGCTTACGCTAAGCACTCCTCTTAACCTTCCAGCACCGGGCAGGCGTCACCCCCTATACATCATCTTACGATTTAGCAGAGAGCTGTGTTTTTGATAAACAGTTGCTTGGGCCTATTCACTGCGGCTGACTTTAAGTCAGCACCCCTTCTCCCGAAGTTACGGGGTCATTTTGCCGAGTTCCTTAACGAGAGTTCTCTCGCTCACCTGAGGCTACTCGCCTCGACTACCTGTGTCGGTTTGCGGTACGGGTAGAGTATGTTTAAACGCTAGAAGCTTTTCTTGGCAGTGTGACGTCACTAACTTCGCTACTAAACTTCGCTCCCCATCACAGCTCAATGTTATAGAATTAAGCATTTGACTCAATTCACACCTCACTGCTTAGACAGACTCTTCCAATCGTCTGCTTTAGTTAGCCTACTGCGTCCCTCCATCACTACATACTCTAGTACAGGAATATCAACCTGTTGTCCATCGGATACACCTTTCGGTCTCTCCTTAGGTCCCGACTAACCCAGGGCGGACGAGCCTTCCCCTGGAAACCTTAGTCTTACGGTGGACAGGATTCTCACCTGTCTTTCGCTACTCATACCGGCATTCTCACTTCTATGCGTTCCAGCACTCCTCACGGTATACCTTCATCACACATAGAACGCTCTCCTACCATACCTATAAAGGTATCCACAGCTTCGGTAAATTGTTTTAGCCCCGGTACATTTTCGGCGCAGGGTCACTCGACTAGTGAGCTATTACGCACTCTTTGAATGAATAGCTGCTTCTAAGCTAACATCCTAGTTGTCTGTGCAACCCCACATCCTTTTCCACTTAACAATTATTTTGGGACCTTAGCTGGTGGTCTGGGCTGTTTCCCTTTCGACTACGGATCTTAGCACTCGCAGTCTGACTGCCGACCATAATTCATTGGCATTCGGAGTTTATCTGAGATTGGTAATCCGGGATGGACCCCTCACCCAAACAGTGCTCTACCTCCAAGAATCTCTAATGTCGACGCTAGCCCTAAAGCTATTTCGGAGAGAACCAGCTATCTCCAAGTTCGTTTGGAATTTCTCCGCTACCCACAAGTCATCCAAGCACTTTTCAACGTGCCCTGGTTCGGTCCTCCAGTGCGTCTTACCGCACCTTCAACCTGCTCATGGGTAGGTCACATGGTTTCGGGTCTACGTCATGATACTAAGGCGCCCTATTCAGACTCGGTTTCCCTACGGCTCCGTCTCTTCAACTTAACCTCGCATCATAACGTAACTCGCCGGTTCATTCTACAAAAGGCACGCTCTCACCCATTAACGGGCTCGAACTTGTTGTAGGCACACGGTTTCAGGTTCTATTTCACTCCCCTCCCGGGGTGCTTTTCACCTTTCCCTCACGGTACTGGTTCACTATCGGTCACTAGGGAGTATTTAGGGTTGGGAGATGGTCCTCCCAGATTCCGACGGGATTTCACGTGTCCCGCCGTACTCAGGATACTGCTAGGTACAAAGACTATTTTAAATACGAGGCTATTACTCTCTTTGGCTGATCTTCCCAAATCATTCTTCTATAATCTTTGAGTCCACATTGCAGTCCTACAACCCCGAAGAGTAAACTCTTCGGTTTGCCCTTCTGCCGTTTCGCTCGCCGCTACTAAGGCAATCGCTTTTGCTTTCTCTTCCTGCAGCTACTTAGATGTTTCAGTTCACTGCGTCTTCCTCCTCACATCCTTAACAGATGTGGGTAACAGGTATTACCTGTTGGGTTCCCCCATTCGGAAATCCATGGATCATCGCTTACTTACAGCTACCCAAGGCATATCGTCGTTTGTCACGTCCTTCGTCGGCTCCTAGTGCCAAGGCATCCACCGTGCGCCCTTATTAACTTAACCTTATTTTCTGACCTTTCAGTCATAAACTCTTATTAATACTACAGCGTTTTCGGTTTATTTTCTTGTTACTATTTGATATAGATATTCAATTTTCAATGTGCATTACTTGGTGATCTCTCACCAATGGAGCCTAGCGGGATCGAACCGCTGACCTCCTGCGTGCAAAGCAGGCGCTCTCCCAGCTGAGCTAAGGCCCCACAAGACCTCTCAAGACTAAACAAGACCAATGCGCAGTTCCTTATCCTTAGAAAGGAGGTGATCCAGCCGCACCTTCCGATACGGCTACCTTGTTACGACTTCACCCCAATCATCTATCCCACCTTAGGCGGCTGGCTCCTTACGGTTACCTCACCGACTTCGGGTGTTACAAACTCTCGTGGTGTGACGGGCGGTGTGTACAAGGCCCGGGAACGTATTCACCGCGGCGTGCTGATCCGCGATTACTAGCGATTCCGACTTCATGTAGGCGAGTTGCAGCCTACAATCCGAACTGAGACTGGCTTTAAGAGATTAGCTTGCCGTCACCGGCTTGCGACTCGTTGTACCAGCCATTGTAGCACGTGTGTAGCCCAGGTCATAAGGGGCATGATGATTTGACGTCATCCCCACCTTCCTCCGGTTTATTACCGGCAGTCTCGCTAGAGTGCCCAACTAAATGATGGCAACTAACAATAGGGGTTGCGCTCGTTGCGGGACTTAACCCAACATCTCACGACACGAGCTGACGACAACCATGCACCACCTGTCACCTCTGTCCCGAAGGAAAACTCTATCTCTAGAGTCGTCAGAGGGATGTCAAGACCTGGTAAGGTTCTTCGCGTTGCTTCGAATTAAACCACATGCTCCACCGCTTGTGCGGGCCCCCGTCAATTCCTTTGAGTTTCAACCTTGCGGTCGTACTCCCCAGGCGGAGTGCTTAATGCGTTAGCTACGGCACTAAACCCCGGAAAGGGTCTAACACCTAGCACTCATCGTTTACAGCGTGGACTACCAGGGTATCTAATCCTGTTTGCTCCCCACGCTTTCGAGCCTCAGCGTCAGTTACAAGCCAGAGAGCCGCTTTCGCCACCGGTGTTCCTCCATATATCTACGCATTTCACCGCTACACATGGAATTCCACTCTCCCCTCTTGCACTCAAGTTAAACAGTTTCCAAAGCCTACTATGGTTAAGCCACAGCCTTTAACTTCAGACTTATCTAACCGCCTGCGCTCGCTTTACGCCCAATAAATCCGGACAACGCTCGGGACCTACGTATTACCGCGGCTGCTGGCACGTAGTTAGCCGTCCCTTTCTGGTAAGATACCGTCACAGTGTGAACTTTCCACTCTCACACTCGTTCTTCTCTTACAACAGAGCTTTACGATCCGAAAACCTTCTTCACTCACGCGGCGTTGCTCGGTCAGACTTCCGTCCATTGCCGAAGATTCCCTACTGCTGCCTCCCGTAGGAGTCTGGGCCGTGTCTCAGTCCCAGTGTGGCCGATCACCCTCTCAGGTCGGCTATGTATCGTCGCCTTGGTGAGCCGTTACCCCACCAACTAGCTAATACAACGCAGGTCCATCTGGTAGTGATGCAAGTGCACCTTTTAAGCAAATGTCATGCAACATCTACTCTTATGCGGTATTAGCTATCGTTTCCAATAGTTATCCCCCGCTACCAGGCAGGTTACCTACGCGTTACTCACCCGTTCGCAACTCATCCAGAGAAGCAAGCTCCTCCTTCAGCGTTCTACTTGCATGTATTAGGCACGCCGCCAGCGTTCGTCCTGAGCCAGGATCAAACTCTCATTAAAAGTTTGAGTTCTCACTCATTTCTGTCACTGACAGATTTATTGTTTTTTTCATTGTTCAGTACTACAACTTATGTTGTAGCGCCCTGCACATTGGTTCGTCTTGTTCAGTTTTCAAAGGTCTTTGTCACTCGCTTCTCTCAAGCGACAACTATATTAGTATATCACAGCCGCTTTCGCTTGTCAACACTTTTTTGAAGATTTTTAAGCTTTTTTAAACTTTTTTTCATCAAGTGTTCCAACCGCAACATACCATAGTCCGTACGGGATTCGAACCCGTGTTACCGCCGTGAAAAGGCGGTGTCTTAACCCCTTGACCAACGGACCTGAGTTGTTATTTTCAACTCTTACTATTATACAGTCTTTTTATGTTTTGTCAACACCTTTTTTAAACTTTTTTTATTAATTTTACAACAGCTTCAGTTCGAGCTGTATGTGGGAACATATCGACCGACTGGATATAATGAAGATCATAGACTTCTACTAAGCGTACCAAATCACGAGCCAAGGTCGAAACATTACAAGAAATATAAACCATTTTTTCTGGTACATAAGTAAGAATAGTATCTAATAACTTATCATCCAGACCTGTACGTGGTGGGTCAACAATCAAAGCATCTGCTCGGTAGCCTTCCTTGTACCAACGAGGAATAATCTCTTCTGCCGTTCCAGCTTCATAATGAGTATTGTCAAATCCCATTCTTTTAGCATTTCGCTTGGCATCTTCAATAGCTTCTGGAATAATATCCATACCTCTGAGTGTTTTTACTTTCTTTGCAAAGGCAAATCCAATCGTTCCAACTCCACAATAAGCGTCAATCAAATGGTCTTCTTTATCAACATCCAGCGCTTTTACTGCTTCGCTATAGAGGACTTCTGTTTGCTCAGGATTTAGTTGATAAAAAGCTCGAGGGGATAGTGAAAATTCATAATTGAGTACACCTTCTTGAATACTCTCTTGCCCCCAGATAATCTCTGTCTTTTCACCATATATCTCACTGGTTTTAGCTGTATTTGTATTAACAGCTACTGTCACAACTTCTGGGAAATCTTTAACCAACTCTTTTACCAATTGAGTTAAATTAAGCTGGCGGTTTGTAACAATAATAATCTGAACCTGTCCGGTCTTTCTCGCGCGTCGGACCATAATAGTACGGACACCTAGAACTTTTCTCTCATCCGTGATTGGAATCTGGTGATAAGTAAGTAATTCTGCTAAGCGATTAGCAATCACTTGGGTTTCCTTATCTTGTACCAGGCAGTCTTTCAACTCTACTAAATAGTGAGAGTTTTGTGCATATAAGCCCGCCTTGACCTGATTTTTAAATTTTCGAGTCTGAAATTGTAACTTAGCTCTGTAATATTTTGGTTCCTGCATTCCAATAGTTGGACGAATTTCATAATTTTCATATCCTGCAGGAGCAAATTTTTTCAGCGCTTGATGAAGTAAGTCCGTCTTGAACTCCAGCTGCTTATCATAATGCAGGTGCATGATTTGGCAGCCTCCGCATTCATTATAAATAGTACAAGATGGCACAATTCGAAATTTAGACTTCTTGTTGACCTTCAGTAATTTTGCTTCAACAAAGTTGCGTCTAATAGAAGTAATCTGACAATAGATATCTTCGCCTTTGAGAGCTCCTGGTACAAAGACTAATGTTTTTTGGTAAAAGCCGATTCCCTCACCGTTAATTCCCATGCGCTTGATTTTTAATGGTATTTTTTGTTTCACTTTCAGATTCATACCCCTATCTTATCACATTTTGAGTTATAATAGAGCTATGAAAATCACAAAACTTGAAAAGAAAAAAAGACTCTATCTGATGGAGCTTGATAATGGCGACAAATGCTATATCACCGAAGATACAATTGTTCGTTTTATGTTATCGAGAGATAAGGTGATAAGCGAAGAGGAATTGAAAGAGATTCAAGACTTTGCTCAATTTTCTTATGGTAAGAATCTGGCCCTCTACCACTTATCCTTTAAAGCACGCACTGAAAAAGAAGTCAGAGAATATCTGAAAAAATACGATATTGATAAAAACATCGTTTCTCAAGTTATTGCTAATCTTAAAGAAGATAAGTGGATTAATGATGGTCAGTACGCTTATGCTATCATCAATGCCAATCAACTTTCAGGAGACAAGGGACCTTATGTACTGACTCAGAAATTAGCACAAAAAGGAATTTCAAAATCTACTATAGAAGAAATCTTGAATGATTTTGATTTTTCGGAAGTTGCTCAACGTGTAGCCAATAAACTATTGAAAAAATATGAGGGAAAACTTCCAGCTCGTGCCCTGCAAGATAAGATTATCCAGAACTTGACTAACAAGGGCTTCTCTTATTTTGATGCTAAAATTGCCTTTGACGAATTGGATAGTCAAGTTGATGAAGAAACGACTCAGGAACTCATCTTCAAGGAACTTGATAAGCAATATACTAAGTATGCCCGAAAGTATGAAGGATACGAACTGAAGCAGCGTTTAACTCAAGTTTTAGCACGAAAGGGCTACGATTTTTCGGATATAGCAAGCGCTCTTAGAGAATATCTTTAATATTTCCAAGTGAAATTCACAGATTTTAGGTAATTTTATGGTACAATAGTAAATGATAAACTTATAAATTGTAGAAAGTTGGTTAGTTATGAAGCTTCCAAAAGAAGGCGACTTTATTACAATTCAAAGTTATAAGCATGATGGGAGTCTCCACCGAACTTGGCGGGACACCATGGTACTAAAAACAACAGAAAACGCCATTATTGGTGTCAACGATCATACACTTGTTACCGAAAGTGATGGTCGTCGTTGGGTCACTCGAGAACCGGCTATTGTTTACTTTCACAAGAAATATTGGTTTAATATCATTGCCATGATTCGTGATAATGGAACTTCTTACTATTGCAATATGGCTAGCCCCTACTATCTGGATGAAGAAGCACTGAAGTATATTGATTACGATTTGGATGTTAAAATTTTTACAGATGGGGAAAAACGTCTCTTGGACGTTGAAGAGTACGAGCGTCACAAACGCAAAATGAATTATTCTGATGACTTGGACTATATTTTAAAAGAACATGTCAAAATTCTTGTTGATTGGATTAACAATGGACGTGGTCCTTTCTCAGAAGCCTATGTAAACATTTGGTACAAGCGCTATGTAGAACTAAAGAATCGGTAAAGTTGTCAAAGGTCAGGAACAAAATCCTGACCTTGTTTTTTTGGTAGTATAAAATAAATTGTGTAAACACAAAAAGGAATAAATCCATTATAGCAGAGTTACAACACATTTCTATAAAGAAATTTATTCCTACGACTCAGTTTGGCATGCTTAACTTCCTAACTCAAAAACAAAGCATCGATTAATTTATCCGTTCTTCTTTTGAAACAGATTTGAACTGATAATTGCTCGTTTTAATTTAAGAAGCTCTTTTGAGCAAAACTTCATTTTTTTAAGAGTCCAACAATTTCTGTCTATCGCTTTTCTACTAGCAAAAAACCTACCTTGAGGCAAGTTTTCATTTATATATCTAATTTCGTAACAGTATAGTAAAATGAAATAAGGACAGTCAAATCGATTTCTAACAATGTTTTAGAAGTAGAGGTGTACTATTCTAGTTTCAATCTACTATAAATTTGATATGAGAATAGTCTTTCTCAACATCCTTATCCAACAAGCATGCTGTGGCGTCCTTCTTAACTTGAACCAGGTCAATATTCTGGGCTTGGGCTGCATAGACGCAGCCACAATAACATTGACGATAGATATCATACTCCTCACACATCTCTACTGAACGTTTGTAGCCTTGATTTTTCTTGAAATCGTTGGGAAGATAGTGGGTCGTGTAAATTTTTTGCACATCGATTCCGATGCTATTGATGGTTTGAGAATTCTTATGAGGACTGATGGTCAAGGCTGAACCAAAGTAGTCAAAGCCCAAGTCCATAGCCACTTGCGCTGTTTTATCCAGTCGGTAGTCAAAACAAACCTTGCAACGGTCGCCACCTTCGGGCTCCTCCTCTAGTCCCCTAACTAGTTTTCGGTATTAATTGGGTTCGTAGGGAGCTTCTAGGTACTGAACCGTATTTCCTGTCCGATCATTAAAATCACTAACAAATTTCTTGATGACATAGACCCGCTTATGGTATTCTACTTTGGGATGGATATTAGAATTGGCAAAATAGATGGTCACATCTGCATACTTGGTCAAATATTCTAGTGTATAGGTACTACAAGGGGCACAGCAAACATGCACGAGAATGGTTGGCCGCTGCTCATTTTTCTCCCATGCTTGTACCATTTTCTGCATGACACGGTCATAATTAATCTTCTGATTGGGGGGCATCTTGCACAGAATTTCTTCTACATCGATCATGTTCTTCTCCTTTTTCTAGTCTTATTTTATCATATAAGTTAGAAGAGCTCAAATCAATTTAGAAGTGAATATTATAAAAAGAAGGGTTAGTCATTCCCTCCTTTTGTGTTTTTTATAAGTTGTTTTCTATAGAAAGCTTACATCATCCCGCCCATCATACTTGGATCCATTGCTGGAGCTGGGGCTACTGGTTCTGGTTTATTGGCTACGACTGCTTCTGTTGTCAAAATCAAGCTGGCTACAGATGCTGCATTTTGTAGGGCTGAACGACTCACTTTAACTGGATCAATGATACCTTGATCAATCATGTTAACCCACTCGCCAGTTGCTGCGTTGAATCCTATACCAAGCTCAGCATTTTTCAAACGATCGATAACGATAGATCCTTCAAATCCTGCATTGTGAGCAATTTGACGAACGGGTTCTTCCAAAGCACGGAGAACAATATTACGTCCTGTTGCTTCATCTCCTGTCAATTCCAAGGTAGCAACAGCTGGAATCACATTTGCAAGAGCTGTTCCACCACCTGCAACAATACCTTCTTCAACAGCTGCACGAGTAGCGTTGAGGGCATCTTCAATGCGGAGTTTCATTTCTTTCAACTCAGTTTCAGTTGCGGCTCCGACCTTAATAACCGCTACACCACCTGACAATTTGGCCAAGCGTTCTTGCAATTTTTCACGGTCAAATTCAGAAGTTGTAGTTTCGATTTGAGACTTGATAACCGCAACACGGTGAGAAATCGCTTCAGGATTTCCTGCACCTTCTACAATAACCGTGCTATCTTTGTCCACGGTCACTCTCGCTGCTTGACCAAGAGCTTCAATTGTCGCATCTTTCAACTCAAGACCAAGGTCTTCTGTGATAACTGTTCCGCCTGTTAAGATGGCGATATCTTCAAGCATGGCTTTGCGACGGTCACCAAAACCAGGTGCCTTGACTGCTACTACGTTGAAGGTTCCACGAATCTTGTTCAAAACAAGAGTTGGAAGAGCCTCGCCATCCACATCATCCGCAATAATCAAGAGTGGACGATTGCTTTGGAGAATGCTTTCCAAAAGTGGCAAGATTTCTTGGATATTGGAAATTTTCTTGTCTGTAATCAAAATGTACGGATTTTCAAGGTCAGCCACCATTTTTTCGCTATCAGTCACCATGTACTGTGAAAGGTAACCACGGTCAAACTGCATTCCTTCTACGACTTCAAGCTCTGTTTCCATACCACGTGACTCTTCGATGGTGATGACACCGTCTTTGCCAACTTTTTCCATTGCTTCAGAGATGTACTCACCAACTTTTTCAGAACGAGAAGATACGGCTGCAACTTGAGCGATAGCTTCTTTATTGGCAACAGGGATGGCGTTGTTTTTCAAAGCTTCAACTGCTGCGGCAACTGCTGTTTCAATCCCACGACGAATACCGATTGGATTTGCACCTGCTGTGACGTTTTTGATTCCTTCACGGACGATTGCTTGGGTCAAAACAGTTGCAGTTGTAGTTCCATCACCTGCGATATCATTGGTTTTTGAAGCCACTTCTGATACCAATTTGGCACCCATATTTTCAAAATGGTCTTCTAATTCAATTTCTTTGGCAATAGTCACACCGTCATTGGTAATCAATGGTGAGCCAAATGATTTTTCAAGAACGACATTGCGACCTTTTGGTCCCAAGGTTACTTTAACAGTGTCTGCAAGGATATCGACACCACGGACCATAGCTGAACGGGCATCTGATGAAAATTTAATTTCTTTTGACATACTTACTTTCTCCTTCTATTCTTCAATGATTGCCAAGATGTTAGCTTCGCCTACGATGATGTACTTTTCATCGCCATCTTTGACATCAAGACCTGCGTGGGCTTCAACTAAGACACGGTCTCCAGTTTTAACACTTGGAGCAACCAAGTCACCGTTCAAGGTACGAACACCTTGTCCAGTAGCCACAACTTGGGCTGTTTTGGTTTTTTCTTGGGCTGAACCTGCGAGAACAAAGCCCCCAACGGTTTGTTCTTTTTCTTCTATTTTTAAGACCACACGGTCCCCTAATGGTTTCAACATCTGATTTCCTCCATAATGAGATAGATATTATTAGCACTCTTTATACCTGAGTGCTAATTCATAGTTCTATTGTATCACTTAGTCAGAAATAATCAAGAAAAAAGTCTGACTTTCTCAAGATAAAAAGCCTGAGACCAACTCAGACTTTTTAATGTTTATACTCAATGAAAATCAAAGAGCAAACTAGGAAGCTAGCCGCAAGCTGCTCAAAGCATTGCTTTGATGTTGTGGATAAAGCTAACGTGGTTTGAAGAGATTTTCGAAGAGTATTAAAATGGCAATTCTTCCTCTTCCAAGACTAAATCTGCCAAATCTTGGCCTGCATTATTTTCACGCATGGCACGTTGAGCACGACTTTCCAAGAGTTGGAATCCTGTTACAAGTACTTCGGTCACGTAGTTCATTTGGCCATTTTTCTCAAAGCGACGGGTACGCAATTCTCCATCAACGGAAATGAGACTACCTTTGGTTGCGTAGCTTGCCAAAGTTTCTGCTAGTCTGCCCCATAGGACCATATTGACAAAATCAGCTTCACGTTCACCGTTTTGGTCTTTGTAACGACGGTTCACAGCGATAGTTGCTCGCGCTACCGACTTGTCATTGTTGGTTTTGTGCAATTCTGGTGTAGACGTTAAACGCCCAATCATGATAACTTTATTATACATATTTTCTTCCTCCTACTTATCTATTCGTAGGAAATCAAAAAAAGTTACAGAAATTTGTAACTTTTCGAGGAAATTTCTTATTTTTTATGAATCATGAAACCTGTCGCCTGTTGATTGGCCATAATGGTCATATCTGTAATCTGAACACGGCGAGGCTGACTGGTCACATAGACTACTGTGTCTGCAATATCCTGAGCTTGCAAGGCTTCTATTCCTTGGTAAACGGACGCAGCTCGCTCTTTATCACCATGAAAACGAACAGTTGAGAAATCTGTTTCGACAATCCCAGGCTGAATGGTTGTCACCTTGATATCCGTTGCGATGGTATCAATTCGCAGTCCATCCGAAAAGGTCTTAACCGCAGCCTTGGTAGCTGAGTAAACAGCGGCACCAGCATAGGCGTAGATTCCTGCGGTTGACCCCATATTGATAATATGACCTTGATTGACTTTTATCATTGCTGGCAAGAAACAGCGAGTAACCGCCATCAGACCTTTAACATTGGTATCCAACATGGTCAACATATCCAACTCCTCATAGTCTTGATAGGGAGCCAAGTCAAGAGCCAGTCCGGCGTTGTTGACCAAGATATCAATCCTCCCTATCGTTTCTAGAATATCAGAGCAAACAGTCTTCACCATGACCATATCCGTCACATCTAGTGGAAAAGTCCAGACGGTTTGATTTGGAAAGCTTACTGCAAACTCCGACTTGAGGATTTCTAATCTGTCTATCCGTCGTCCTGTTAGAACGACATCCTCACCCTGCTCCAGATAAGCACGCGCAATCGCTTCACCGATTCCTGAGGTTGCTCCCGTAATCACTACATTTTTTGCCATCTTATTTCCTTCTATCAGATGCTGACAAGTTCCTAGGCAGTCCAGTGTTTCGCTGGGTCGAACGGTGTTCCGACAACTTGGTCTTCTGATAATTCAAGCACCCCACGTTTTTGCGGAGCATTTGGCAAATGCAATTCACGAGGACTACACATCATCCCAAAACTCTTTTCACCACGAAGTTCGCCTGGGAAAATGAAATTCCCTTTTGGCATCATGGCACCAGGAAGAGCCACAATGGTTTTCAACCCAACACGCGCATTAGGTGCTCCTGCAACGATTTGCACTATCTTGTCACTTGCGACTGCAACTTGGCAGATGTTGAGGTGGTCACTGTCTGGATGAGCTACCATCTCGACAATTTCACCAACAACAAACTTAGGTTCCTTATCATTAACAATTTCTTCTGTAAAACCTTCCGCCTGTAATTCTTGGTTCAAACGAGCGACTTGCTCATCTGATAAAAAGACTTGACCGCGCTCTGCAATTTCAAACAAGCTCGAAACCTCAAAAATGTTCCAAGCTACTGTTTCCCCATTTTCTTTGAGGAAAACACGGGCTACCTTGCCTTTGCGTTCCACATTCAGTTTGGCATCTCCGCTATTTTTCACGATGACCATAAGGACATCACTGACATGTTCTTTGTTATACGTAAAAATCATTGTTTCCTTTTTCTCCTATTTCAATCCTGCTAAAAAATCGTTAATTTGCTCCTTACTTTTACGGTCGCGATTGACAAAACGACCGATTTCCTTGTCCTTTTCTAGAACAACAAGGCTAGGAATTCCGTAAACATCCCAGAGTTTGGCCAAATCCATATACTGATCTCGGTCCATTCGAATAAAGGTGAACTCTGGATTGGTCTCTTCAATCTCTGGTAAGGCAGGATAAATATAACGACAATCGCCACACCAGTCTGCCACAAAAAGGAAGACCTTCTTGCCCGCTTTTTCCACTAAAGATGCTAATTCTTCTAAACTTGCTGGCTGTATCATAAGACTTCCTCCTCATAGACTAGGTCTTCATTTTCATAGACAAAGGTATAATGACGGCCATCCTCAAAAATGACGCCACCAACCAAGCTCTCCAGACTGCTTTCGTAAACTTGAACATAAAGGGTCGCAATTTCCCCCATGTCGGAAAAATGGTCTCGCACAATCTCTGTCAACTCTTCCTGAGTCTTCATGAGCTTACGGTCATCTGCAACTTTTTTCGTAGCAAGAGCAAGGCTTCCGATACCTAGCAGAGCCAAGCCTGCCATCCACATTTTTTTAGCTTTCATACCATTCATTTTAACACAAAAAAGGCTTCAGGACAAATGAGGAAGCAGCAGAAAAGCAAGTAAAAAGCCTCTTCCTTTAAGGAAAAGGACTTCTTATACTAAGAGCAAACTAGAAAGCTAGCCGCAGGCTGCTCAAAACACGGTTTTGAGGTTGTAGATAAGGCGACGTTGACGTGGTTTGAAGAGATTTTCAAAGAGTATTATTCTTATTGCCAGGCACCTAAGTTGCCAACGTAGTAACCATCAGGTGTGTAGGTATTGCGAAGCATCTTACCTGATGAAGCCAGATAATACTACTTGCCATTGTCTTTGACCCAATCATTCGCAATCATGGAACCAGAAGAACTTACATAATACCATTCTCCCTTGTCATAAACCCAAGTACTGACTTTCATGGTTCCTGAGCAATTAAAGGAAAAAAAACTGTCCAATATCATTCGTTTTTTAAAAGCATTCGACACTACATCATCTACGCTGTAGTACATAGATACATCAAACGTAAAAGCCAAAATATCGAAAAATATACAACTTTTAAAGGCAGCATTTCATTTTTTAAAGTCTAACAACCATAGAACTGAAATCAGAGCAAGGCATCAATTTCCTACTCTTAGTACGCCTATTTTGATGGTTGAAGTGAAGATTTTTTTATTTAGCGTAGACAATTTCCAACTTCCCAAAAGCCACATCTCCACGGATAATCAAGGTTTTGCTGGTTGGGGCTACAGGAGCGTCAGCCTTAGCTGCACCAAAGGAGGTTTCTACTTTCAAATCTACACGCCAGTGTTGTGGAACATAGACGGTTGCATTCCCGAAGGCCACTTCAATATTTAAAGTTGCAAAATCACCTAGCATCTCTGCATTATCATAGTAGATTTTAGCATCCCCAAAAGCGACTTCCACTTGGTCATCTACGAGATCTTGATCTTGCTTATAGAAGGTCCCGCTACCAAAAGCGACTTCCTTATCCGTGACGACTGTTTTTTTCCCATTGTACCACCATTTTTTTTCATTCCAGAACTTACTTGAATGCGTCAGATAACCAACACCAAGTACCACCAAGATGCTAGCCCAAATAAGAGAATGATTGGTAACTGGTAACAAGTCATAAGCGTAATTTGCAATGATGAGCGCCAGTAAACCTGTAAAAACTGCCGAAGTGAGATGACGTCTAAGGATGGACTCAATGGACTTATAAGCAAAAAAAACAATACCTAGTAAAGGCCATATTTTACCATCCAAAGAAGGAATTCCAAAATTCCCTTGCAGCAAGATCCAAGCTGCTAAAACCAATAAAACAATACCAAATGCTTTCTTTTTCATGTTTTTTACCTCATGTTTCTTAGATTTTCTTTTAGGAGGGATTGGTAATGCCGTGAGACATGAACCTCCTTGTGCGTCTGATAAAAGGAAATGGTGCCCGTTCCTGAAAAGGACTTGTCCACTGAGTAAATCTGACGGATGTTTGCGATCGTTGACTTGGAAACTCGATTAAAATAGCGAGGCAAGATAGACTCCAACTCATAGAGCTTGAGGCGAACCTCATAAGCTTCCTTCTGGTTATGAGCGTAGATCTTGCTCCCTTCTGTTTCAAAGAAGAGAATTTCTGACAGGTCTAGATAATATTCACCTGTCCCCTTGTAAAAAGTCAACCTCGGAGCCTTTGACTCTTGCAAGAGCCGTTGCAAGTCTGCAATTTCATCTGTCAAAGTGGGGGTCTTGATGACAATTTCAGTCTCCTCTAAATTGCCGTCAATCTCAATTCGTAACTTCATCACATCTCCTTTCTGACTCTACTATATCAAAGCTAAGTTAGGAATACAAGGGCAAAAAAGCAAGTGGTCAATTTGAAGCAGTAAGTGGTTGTAGGACTAGCTTAACTTACATGTCAGAATAGGAAGAAAAGGAATCCCCACACCAAACCACAAGCATAGCCAACCAAGACATCCTTGGGATAATGAACACCCCCTAAAACCCTCACCAACCCCAGCAAAGCTGAAAAGATCAAGCATACTAAGCCAATAGGTAGACTAGCATGCAGACAGGCCATGGAGATGATAGTTGCCGAAAAGACATGGCGACTGGGCATCGACCGTCCCGAACTATCCTTATCAAGAAGGGGACAGATATCCCAAGTTTCATAAGGTCTCGGGTGATTGATTTTCTTACGAAACAGGGACAAGGCCACAAAACCTGATGCAGGAATAAGCACATAAACCCCAACTTGCTGACCAAGTCCTAGTTGCAGGTAAGTGGTGACTAGCAAGATCAGATAGACCAGGGGCATGGCGACTGTCATCAAACGATTGAAACTGCGTAATAGGAATAAAAGAATTGGACGACTAGTTAGTCTGGAGCTGATATTTCGATACCATTCTTGATAATTTTTCATTTATGCTTCTCATACTTTTCTAGAACTTGTTGAGATGTTTTCCCCTTGGCAAGCCAATCCACTAGCTTGTCCAAGCGACGTATTTCCTGCATCAGAGGATCATCAATTTCCTCAATACGGACACCGCAAATCTTCCCTGTAATTGCAATTCGTTCAGGGACATAATATGGTGCTTGTCTAAAAAAATCTCCGTAAGTAACATCCCTATCCAGACAAGCAAGAACATCACTCACTTCATACCCTGTCAACCAACTGGTCACTTGGTGAACTGACTCTGCCTTTCCACCCTTTCGCTCAACTTTTGCAATCAAGGCTAAGTAGACAGCAGCAAATTTCATATTGTATAATTTCTGACTCATACTTCTCTCTTTCTATGTGTACTAGTATAAATAAGAAAAAGAAGGCCGTCAAGCCTTCTTTTGATTTATTCTTCTGCTTCATCTTCTGTAAATTGACTATTGTACAAGTCAGCGTAGAAGCCACCTTGCGCCATCAGTTCCTCATAGTTGCCTTGCTCGATGATATTTCCATCTTTCATGACCAAGATCAAGTCTGCATTTCGGATGGTTGACAAGCGGTGGGCAATGACAAAGGATGTGCGTCCTTCCATCAAACGGTCCATGGCTTTTTGGATCAATTCCTCTGTCCGTGTGTCAACAGAAGAAGTCGCCTCATCCAAAATCAAAAGCGGTGCATCCTTAAGAAGGGCACGAGCAATAGTCAATAGTTGTTTTTGTCCTACAGACAAGGTCACGGTGTCATCCAAGATGGTATCATAGCCATCTGGCAAGGTCATAATAAAGTGGTGAATTCCCACAGCCTTACTAGCTTCCATCATTCGTTCATCACTAATCCCTATTTGATTATAGATGAGATTGTCTCGAATAGTTCCTTCAAAGAGCCAGGTATCCTGCAAGACCATTGAAAAGGCATCATGCACTTCTGAACGCGTCATAGCCTTGGTATCCACACCATCAATGTGAATACTTCCCTTATCAATCTCATAGAATTTCATCAAAAGATTGACAATGGTTGTCTTACCAGTCCCAGTCGGCCCAACAATGGCAACCTTTTGACCAGCATGAGCTGTCGCAGAGAAGTCATAGTCTTGAACATTGACACCGTCCACCAGAATTTCTCCTGCTGACACGTCGTAGAAACGTGGAATCAGATTGACCAGAGTTGATTTACCAGAACCTGTTGACCCAATAAAGGCCACTGTTTGACCAGTTTCTGCTTTAAAGCTAACATGTTCAATAACTGCCTCCGAATTTGCCGCATAGCGGAAGGTCACATCCTTAAACTCGACCTGACCTTTGAAGTTTTCATCAGTCAGCTGCACTTGAACAGGGTTTTGGATAGAAGAATGCAAATATAAAACTTGATTAATCCGCTTAGCAGAGACCATAGTTCGGGGAAGAACGATGAAGAGTGCTCCCATGAGAAGGAAGCCCATGACAACCTACATGGCATAAGACATGAAACTAAAGAGAGGCAGACGCGCTATCGGAGCAGCGTCGTTAATCACATAGGCCCCAATCCAGTAAATCGCCACACTCAAACCACTTGAAATCCCCATCATGATAGGATTCAAAATAGCCATAAGACGGTTGACAAACAAATTCAAACGGGTCAATTCATCATTTACTGCTGCAAATTTTTCATTTTGATAATCCTCTGCATTGTAGGCACGAACGACACGAATACCTGTTAAACTCTCACGAGTGATACTGTTCAGTTTATCTGTCAGCCCCTGAATCAAGGACTGTTTTGGAAAGGCTAGCGTCATCAAAACGGTCGTCATCAGGACGTTGACAATCACTGCCACAAGTACGGCCCAGAGCCAGTATTCTGAATGACCTAAAATCTTCCCAATAGCCCAGATAGCCATAATTGGACCACGCGTTACCACTTGCAAGCCCATAGTAATCAACATTTGAACTTGAGTAATGTCATTGGTAGTACGCGTCAAGAGGCTAGGAATTGAAAATTTCTTAATCTCTGTCTGCGAGTAATCCAAAACTCGGTTAAAAATATCACTTCTCAGCCTACTAATATAAGAAGCCGCCACTCGGGATGCAAAAAATCCAACTGCAACTACGGACAAGAAGGCAAGAAAGGGCATTCCCATCATCATGCTTGCCGGCTGCCACAACTCATCTAAATTAGTTCCTTGACTACCTAGCAAATCCGTAATTTTCGAGATATAGGTCGGCACTTCCAACTCTAGATAGACCGAAAAGCAAGTAAAGAGAATGGCTAGTAAAATCATCCCCCATTCTTTTCTACTAATTCTTTTGGCTAATTTCTTTATTCTCTCCTCCTATTCCCTTGATATTTTGCCTGTAGTTGACCGAGAACTTTCTCAAAAATCAGTAATTCATCTTCATCAATGTCTTCCATCAACTGCTTGTCTATGCGTTCAAAAAAAGCCTTAACCTGTTGCATCTGAGAACGTGCTTTGTCCGTCAGACGAACAAACTTAGCCCGCTTATCAACAGGACTCGCCTCCAATTCCACCAAACCATTTTACACTATACGCTTAACCAGATTACTAGCAACAGACTTGGTAATTTTGAGTTCCTGCTCGATATCTTTAATCAAGACCAAGTCTTGGTTTTTCTCGCGATTATCCCAAAAACGCACAACCTGACCTTGCGGCCCACCCATAAATTCAATGCCGCAACGTTTGGCTTCCTTTTGCACCATCAGGTAAGTTTGATGACCAAAACGCTTAAAGACTAACATCGGTTTATCCATAATCTCCCCCTTCTAAATAAAAATAGTTCTCTGGAGAATAATTAAATTTCTATGAGAACTATTTTCTTGATTAAAAAAATCCCAAGTGATTTTCTCACTTAGGATCATGTTCTATAGGTTAAATTAAAACCCATCTACGTTCGTATAAATCTTTTGGACGTCTTCGTCGTCTTCAAGAACGCTGTAAAGTTTTTCAAAAGTTTCAAGGTCTTCGCCTGACAATTCCACTTCTGACTGAGGAATCATTTCCAATTCAGTCACTTGGAATTCTTCAATACCAGACTCACGGAGGGCAACGATAGCCTTGTGAAGGTCAGTTGGCGCTGTGTAAACTGTGATTGTACCTTCTTGTGCTTCTACGTCATCCACATCCACATCCGCTTCGAGCAATTGCTCAAAGACTGCGTCTGCATCTTCACCTCCAAATACAATAACACCTTTGTTGTCAAAGAGGTAAGAAACAGAACCTGAAGCGCCCATGTTTCCGCCGTTTTTACCAAAGGCTGCACGGACATTGGCTGCTGTACGGTTAACGTTAGAAGTCAAAGTATCCACAATTAGCATAGAGCCATTTGGCCCAAAACCTTCGTAACGTCCTTCTGTAAAGGTTTCGTCTGTGTTTCCTTTGGCTTTATCAATCGCTTTATCGATAACGTGTTTTGGCACTTGGGCTTGTTTAGCACGGTCGATAACGAATTTCAAAGCTGAGTTTCATTCTGGATCTGGATCACCTTTTTTAGCTGCTACATAGATTTCTACACCAAATTTTGCATATACTTTAGAGTTGGCTCCATCTTTAGCCGTTTTCTTGGCTACGATATTGGCCCATTTACGTCCCATTAGGAATCTCCTTTTTTCACATTTTAATCTTTCTTATTATAACACAAGTTTTTTTGATTTTCACTAGAGGAAATGGATTTTATTAGCAAATCAAGCTAGGATAGTACTTTACCTGCTAAGATGGTCTTGCCTTTCTATCTTTATCAACAGACACTCATCCACATTCAAAAAACAAACTAGACCATTATCTGCAAATAGAAAGTTTCAGCCAAGTTTAACAAAGTCAGCTCAAATTACTGTTTGAAGTTTGTAGATATAAGCGGCAAAAACAATCATACTGCACCTTTTGTTGACAGTCTACTCCAGACATATCATAGTTCCAGTAAATACTTTGCAATCCAACAGTTCTTATAGGCGCTATTGTATTCTAAGAAATTAATAGACGAGTTTCTAAGCAAACCTCTAATACTCAATAAAAATCAAAGAGCAAACTAGAAAGCTAGCCGCAGGTTGCTCAAAACACTGTTTTGAGGTTGCGGATAGGGCTGACCTGGTTTGAAGAGATTTTCGAAGAGTATAATTTACGTGTTCCCAAGATGGAGAAGTTAGACTAGTACACTGGCACTTCTAAACCATTGCTAGCAATTGATTTGTTCATATTTAATTTCATTTCTTCCATAAATGGGTATTAGATATAAACAGCAAAATATTTCCGATACGTGTCGTTCTTGAATTTCCAATCATCTAAAACAAGTAAAGGATAATCAATCCCCTGTATATCAAGGAATTGGCTACCCTTTTTACTTTTTTACACATTCTGTTTGATAGATTCATTTTAACATCACGAGCATACTCCAATGGAAATCGCTAGGCAAGAGATAAACTTTCAGATATCCGCAGAGAGATCATCGCCTCTTTTTGTCGCAAGCATTCTCCTCTCCTAGTCATTTTCTACCTTATCTTCTACCTGAGGATAGAGAGTTGTTCCCCAAATAGAAATCGTCCGCTTACGCACTAGTGGCAAATCGGTTTTTTCATAAACCGTACGCCACCATTCCCAGGCAAGCCCGGTACACTCTCTAATTTTGACAGAGAGATTACGAACATTCCCTTTTAAAGGAATACTAGTGGTAAAGTGAGCCGTTAAATCCTGCCCATTTCTGTCCCAAGCCTTAGGAGTCAAGACTTCCTTACCTTGATGATCATAGGATAATTCATTCCAAGTAATATAATATTGGGCAACATAGGCACCACTATGATCCAGCAGTAAATCTCCGTTTCTGTAAGCTGTAACCTTAGTCTCAACATAGTCTGTACTATTTTGAAAGGTCGCAACTACATTGTCACGTAAAAAAGAAGTTGTATAGGAAATCGGCAAGCCTGGATGATCTGCTGTAAAGCGACTGCCTTCTTGAATCAAGTCCTCTACCATATCCACCTTGCCTGTTACAACTCGGGCACCCGAACTTGGGTCGCCCCCTAAAATAACCGCCTTCACTTCTGTATTGTCCAAAATCTGCTTCCACTCTGTCTGAGGAGCTACCTTGACTCCTTTTATCAAAGCTTCAAAAGCAGCCTCTACTTCATCACTCTTACTCGTGGTTTCCAACTTGAGATAGACTTGGCGCCCATAAGCAACACTCGAAATATAGACCAAAGGACGCTCTGCAGAAATTCCTCTCTGTTTTAAATCCTCTACCGTTACAGTATCTTGAAACACATCTCCTGGATTTTTAACAGCGTCTACGCTGACTGTATAATAAATCTGCTTAAAATTAACAATCTGAATCTGCTTTTCGCCTGAATGGACAGAGTTAAAATCAATATCAAGAGAATTCCCTGTCTTTTCAAAGTCAGAACCAAACTTGACCTTGAGTTGTTCCATGCTGTGAGCCGTGATTTTTTCATACTGCATTCTAGCTGGGACATTATTGACCTGACCATAATCCTGATGCCACTTAGCCAACAAATCGTTTACCGCTCCGCGAACACTTGAATTGCTGGGGTCTTCCACTTGGAGAAAGCTATCGCTACTTGCCAAACCAGGCAAATCAATACTATAAGTCATCGGAGCACGATCGACCGCAAGAAGAGTGGGATTATTCTCTAACAAGGTCTCATCCACTACGAGAAGTGCTCCAGGATAGAGGCGACTGTCGTTGGTAGCTGTTACAGAAATATCACTTGTATTTGTCGACAAGCTCCGCTTCTTTCTTTCGATAACAACAAACTCATCGGGTAGCTGATTACCCTCTTTGATGAAACGATTTTCAATACTTTCTCCCTGATGGGTCAAGAGTTTCTTTTTATCGTAATTCATAGCTAGTATAAAGTCATTTACTGCTTTATTTGCCATCTTCTACCTCCTAATAAGTTCCTGGATTGAGTTGCATAAACTCAGACTTGTTCAGCGAAATCAGCCGTGGTTGGACTAAGTAATCCAAAATTTCCTCGTACAATTCTTCTGAGACATTGCGTCGCCGTCTGGCTAGATAAGAAGTCGGAATGACCGTATTATCCAACATAAATACCTTATCTAAGTCAATCAAGGTTGGTCTTGTAAAAGGATTACGAGCTAGATCTGGCTCTTCTATCATAAAGTTCTTGACCAAACGTCTGGTCAAGAGAGCTGGTTTGAAGGTCTGATTTTTAACCAACTCTTTGTTTTTAGTCATGCTGTTGTCAATACAGATATACATATGATTCTTCACAGCCAAATCGCTACTAATAGTCGGAAAAGGCAAATAAAGAGCTACAACATCTCCTCTCTTAATCAAGCAAGAGCACCCCCTTTTCTCCTAATGTAACATAGACAGGATTGACCAAGTCTTCTGATTGACTCAGAATTTCCAAAGTTTGAGTTTGGCGCGCTGTCAATTTAGTAGCATCTTGTCTCTTCAATACAAAATGCTTGTCGCCAATAACCTTGACAATATAATCCTTCTCCAAAGCTGACTGGTAAATCCACATCAGATGTTGTCTGTCCTGAGAACTCAAGAGAGAAGGATTTTCAAGCCTCCCGATAGTCTGATAAAAATCAAAAACAGGAGCTAACTCCTGCCAATCTGATTGGCTAGTTGTCAAGGCTAGAAAAAGGGCTTTGCGAGCTGATACTTCTTGGTTAGCCTTGAGAGTTACTTTCCCCTCCAAGTTTTTTAGAAATCGGGAAACTCCAGAAAGCAAATTTTTCTCTAACTGCGAGAAATAAAAACCTTTCGTTCCCAGACATAAGTCTTTCATGTCGCTTTCTCTAGCAAATAAGAGCTCAAACATTTGATAGTAAAAGAAAAATATCTGGCACTGGGTCGCGCTCATCTTTTCCTTATCGGCTTCTTTTTTTAACCAGAGCAAGGGCGACAGGTAGCTGGATTGAGACATTTCCTCTACCTCCTACTCTTTTTTAACTGGAGCATCTGCACTAGCTGCCACTTCTTTTGACTGGATACTTTCCCACTGGTTAATCTCCTCTGAGATAAGACCTTCGCATGTCTTGACAAATAGGGCAAAAGCCTTGGTCTTTCCTGCATATTTCTCCGTTTGGCATTGATAGAGGAATTTTTCTTTCTCCAGGAGTTGCGCAGTTTTTTGGTAAGAAATCCAATTTTCCTTTGCATTATACAAATTGATAATCCCCTCACACAGCAAGCCGAGACTGGATAAGGCAACCGAAATCAAACGGTAGCGATCACCTGGCATAGGAATAGCACAAAAGACAGCTATGAGGAAACCTGCCACGATTTCTGTTATTTTTAATACCTTATAGCGCCTACGATGTTGAACGCTTTTCTTTAAAAAATGAGCTATCTGTACGTCTAATCGCTCTGTCAGGTACATTTCTTCTGGCGTCATATTCGTAACTCCTTTCATTTACTTTGATAATCATAGTACAACATATTTGAATATCAAAGTATAGTAAAAACTGGACTATAACTTATTAGACTTCCTGCGAAACAAAATATGGTATAGTAGTTCTATGAATTATGAAGCAAGTAAACAATTAACTGATACACGATTTAAGCTCCTTGTTGGTGTTCAGCGTACCACTTTTAAAGAGATGTTAGCTGGATTAAAAACAGCTTATCAAAAAAGTCGGACAAGCTGGTAAAATCTTGGCTGACAGTGGTTATCAAGGGCTCATGAAGATATATCCTCAAGCACAAACTCCACGTAAATCCAGCAAACTCAAGTCGCTAACAGCTGAAGATAAAGCCTGTAACCATGCGCTATCTAAGGAGAGAAGCAAGGTTGAGAACATCTTTGCCAAAGTAAAAACGTTTAAAATGTTTTCAACAACCTATCGAAATCATCGTAAACGCTTCGGATTACGAATGAATTTGAGTGCTGGTATTATCAATCATGAACTAGGATTTTGGTTTCGCAGGAAGTCTATTATATATGCACAGACATATGAAATCTTTTTGAGACAGCAGTTATGATATATTTATCCATTCACAACATCTTCTGTACTAATACTACAATATTGGTACATTTTGATTACACAATCGTTTCAAAAAATATGATGGAAGCCTGAGTATTTTATAGTAATTCCCTTCCTATCAACTAGATCAACCAGTTGAGTGTTGAATGTTGAAACACCCTAGCCTCAGCAAAGGACTATGAGCAGCATTTCCTAGCCAATAGGACGCTCCAAATCACCTATTCTAAATCCATCACTAGCTTGGTCAGTAAGATACAGACTGCAAGGCAAGACTGACGTGGTTGATGAGATTTTGGAAGAGTATTACAATCATAGATTCACCAGTAGACTTGACCGCAGATTTAACTATAGTAGATTGAAACTAGAATAGTACACCTCTGCTTCTAAAACATTGTTAGAAATCGATTTGACTATCCTGATCAATTTGTCCTGTTCTCGTTTCATTTTACTATACTAAAAAACCACCTGAAACAAATCAAGTGACTAGAGGATAAAAACAAAGACTGGGCAAAAAGTTTTGAAAAGCAAAAAACGCATAATATCAGGTCTTGAAAAACCTTGATACTATACGTTTGATTGTGGGAAGATTGACTTCATTTTCTCCTGAAATTGAAGTTTTTTCTAGTTTCCAGATATAGACGAATTCAATATAGCCATCTCGCTACAATTATTTTAACCATCGAGAAAATTTTTCAGAATTTCAAAAATTTCATTTTGATCCAATGAAATGTCATCATTTTGAAGAATAGTTGACTTCACAGGCTCTAATTCTATCACAAAGCGGTGCATGTCTGCTTTTACCGCACTACTTGATGTTATAGCCGATAACTTTTCATCTCCTAGCAAGGAAGCTGTCAAACGGGTAATGTCATTCAAATGCTTTTTAATGGACTTACTTAAACCTTGAGCACCTGTAGCAGAGCGCTCTCTCATATCCAGCCAAGCTTTAGCCTTAAAAATAATTAATACTCAATGAAAATCAAAGAGCAAACTAGGAAGCTAGCTGCAGGCTGCTCAAAACACTGTTTTGAGGCTGTAGATGGAAGCTGACGTGGTTTGAAGAGATTTTCGAAGAGTATAGACCACAATTACTCAATACCGAATACCCCTGAATGGTTTCTTTTTCATGCACCAATATATTATAATAATCTTCATCCAATAATAAGGCTGATAAACTAGCATCTTGGTCAAAATGTAAGGGAATTTCTCGACCGTCCTTCTTTAATGTATATTCTGGTAAGATACTAAATAGTTCAATCATAGAAGGAAACTCAGGATTAGTTGTTGTAAATCGAAAAAGCTGCGCTTTCTCATCTTTCTGACTTCCTTGATACTCTCCCAATTCTAAAAAATGATTCAAGGTAGTATAAAATTCCTTATTTTTTACTTCATCAATGATGACCATATCATAATCTTTTGTTGTGCGACTTTTAAATCCTTGCGAATCCAATACGATAGAGGTAGCAGTTCCCCCAATCAGAACATAATAGTTCTGAAAATCCGCAAACGTTTCTTGAAAAATAACTTTCGTATTAGCTGGCATCATCTTCTCCCAGATACTGTAATATCATATTTTCTAGTGCTTCACTCTCTTCCTCTATACGTGGGTCATCATCATCTTTTAAGGTCAAATAAAGAGAAATCGGATCTACAAATTGTTTATCATGATTATTTTTAAAATCATTCCAAAACTCAGATACAAAAGGACGATATTTCCATATCTCTAGCATCTTTCATTTTAAAACATGCTGAGAAAGTGGCAAGGATAACTGATTGAATTTTCTCTGCCATATGACATAGCTAGTATTTTCATCCGTTTCAGCTAAAAAAGTTGAATGCGACAAAGCATAAGCACCACCATATAGAAGGTTAGAAACAGATTTTATCTGCTTTATATCGCCATCTGGCAATAAAATCCGTTTTTTGATGGGATTAAATAAATATGACACGGATTTTAAGAATAATTCTTTCTTTGACACCGTATATGTGTAAAGCTTATTTTGCTTGTTTAACCAATATAAAGCTTTAAAAGTCCTCAAACACCTATAAATTGTTGAGTTTGGAAGTCCAGTGACTTGTGAAAGCAAATCAACATCTACTACTTTTTGACCTTTTGTCAATAAAAAGGCAATCCACGTTAATTGTTCGCTAGGTGTTAATTCCTTAGGGACTTCAGTATCATTCGCATTCAGTACTAGTCCCAATGGAGGGAAGAAGAGGTTTCCCTTAAAGTCTACAAACGGAACTCTAGCTTGAAGTAATTGCTTTTTTTCACCGTCTGATAACTTCGAAAACACCAAAACAACATCCATATTGGCTTTTTCACCCATAGTGCGAGCCTGAGTAACAAATGAACTCAAACTCCCCCTTCTCTTTTCTTTAATCAATAAAAATGATTCCTTATGAAAAGTCATTTGAGTATACTCAAACCTTTTTACAAAACTGATTGGTAAAGTCAAAGTCAGTTCCTCAATACTGACATCAACATAAAAGGATTGAAAAATTGACATTATCTTTTTGACATTCATGTTTTTTCCTTATTCTATCATTTTTATTATATTTTATCATTCGGTATAATAAAATATAAGTTTTTTGATAAAATAACCAAAAACTACTCTCTATCCCCTCTCACATTACCCTACATATCGTTTGACATGCGACTGATAGTTCAGGAAAACTTCAAGGAGAACTTTTCTCTCATCCACTATGCAGGACTTACTATTTCACTTCTACTCCTATAGGCTCAATTTGACACTTTTCTTTTTCGAATTGCTCATATGCCTCCTGAATAGTGAGTTCGATTTATCCAAATTTATTTTTGTCTATTTTGATGAATACTTCCACGAAGATAGTCTGAAAATGAATTTGCACCAATTTTCCTTCTCTTTTTAAGCATATTATTCCAGATATGATTGCCCTCTTGTTCAGTAATAAATTACGCTTTAAACGCTTCAATCAGTATATCTCCTGTTGTCATATGTTCTAAAGAAAATTCTTCTACATATGATTTAACATCTCTTAGGTTATTACTTCCTAATATCCCATTATGCTTTTTCGCTAAGGAAATAGAAGCCGCTTCTCCCTTACCAATAATCTTGTTACTATCATGATTTCTTGTTAAATCTCTATATAATGCGTATTCTTCAGTTCCAATGTCTATGCTCACAATCTCAGCTGAACCCTTAGCTACCAACTGATCTATCCTAGATTTTAAATGGGGAATTGTAGGTATATTGATTTCATCATACACCTCTTGTGGAATAACAATTTTACCCGAATAGAGCTTTTCTAAAAGATGTTCAGTACCAACCCATAAAAATACTGAAATACAATCTGCATCAATAAATACACGACTAGTCAAACGACAACTCCCCCCTCTTCATATAGCCCATATACAATATCATATCTGAAAGCATCTAGTAACAGTTCCTCATACTTCCCTTGCGAAATTCTGTTATTTTCTAAAAGTTGTTCAGTTGAACTAATATATTATCATAATAACATTTCTTTTTACTTTCTGACAAAGGACGATATAAACTTGTATCATAGCCTAATCTTGAAGCTGTCTCTATAACACTAATATCCATATTTTTAATTTCTTCTGCATCAAGGTATCCATCATTCCTCAATCTATATAACATAGCTTTATGACTGATACCATAAAACTGACCCAATTTTATAATATCTTCTACTTCAAGATGAGTTCTATTGGCATTTTCTCTGATTTCCTCAACCATCCTATACAGTGAAGATGGGAAAATTAAAAAATAAGAAGCAAACTGATCCGCTTTTCTTTCAGTTTCATCTCCTTCACCAATCAAGATAAGACTGACTGAACTCTTCTTCACCTCATCATAATAAAGATGATACAGTTCATGTGCTAAAGAAAATCTTTACCTTCCTAATGACATGTCTGAATTGACTGCAATGAGACTGAACTGAGTTCCTTTATAACAGACTCCGATAATATTCTTTCCGAGTCCATAAAATACCAGCGTCAAATTTTCTATCTTTTGTACCAATTTAAAAATATCTATCGGCGATTCACCATCAGCTCCCAACTTTTTTCTAAGATTTGGAGCTTTATTACTTAAATCCATTCGTGATATTCCTTTCACCTTTTTCCATTTTGGCAATCATGCTTTGATTCAAAGACAAATACTCAGCAATCTTATCTTGAGTAAGATTTGAAGATATTCTAAGTTCTTTTATTCTTTTTCCAACATCACATACATTTATCACATACATTTATCATATTCATACACCTCTCATAAAAAGAATAGCACACTCTTGTCATAATTTTTTAAATAAAAAAATTATGACAAAACAAGGAAGCAATTTATTGATGCTGCTTAAAAATCTAAAATTGATGAGTTCCTATCAAAAATCGTATCTTCAACCTCAAAACAGTACTTAAAGCTATCCGACTCGGTTTACATTGTCAAATTTAGATTTTATTTGAGCATAACTTTCTAGTTTGCTTTCTGATTTTTGTTTAATATAGTAGCAAACATTGAAGGAAATATCTCCACAAAAAAACGCATACTATTAAGCTTTTTCAAGACCTAATAATATGCGCTGTTCTGATTTGAAAGACATTCCATTATTATTTTACTGTAATCAAGCCATCTGGCTCTACTGTGAATTCTGGCTTGTCTGCCAGTGTTCCGTCTGGTTTGAGGTAGTACCAGCCTGTTCCGTCCGCTGACTGGATAAAGGCATTTGATACCATGGCGCCTTCTTTAGCGTCTAAGTAGTACCAAGTGTCCTTGTACTTGACCCAGCCTGTCTTCATGGCACCTTCTTCGTTGAAATAGTACCACTTATCAGCGATTTTCTTCCAGCCTGTAGCCATTTCGCCTGAGTTGTCGAACCAGTACCAGTTGCCGTCTGTGTGCTTCCTCCAGCGGTCTGCAAGCATATAGCCTGAACTGTCAAAGTAGTACCAAGTGCCATTGATTTTCTCAAACTTGTCTTTTGGATAAGAGCCGTCTGAATGTACGTACCAGTAGCCAGTGTCATTCTTCTGCCAGCCTGTTTCAATCGTCAAGCCGTTCTCAATATCATGCTTAAACTGCTCACGGCTAATGCCCCATTTTGCCAAGTAAGGGTATGGATCCACATGGTCTGAGTGGTTGTTTGGTTGGTTATTCGTGCAATACTCGTGCGTTTTAATTCCAGCTAAACTCCCTGTATCAAGCGTTTTCGGCAAACCTGCTTCATCTGCTAGATTGCGTAAGAGTTCGATATAAAGGCGGTAGTCCGTCATGAACTCTTCTTTAGTTGAATGGCTTTCAATCAGTTCAACCGCTGCATAGGTCTCAGCATTCCAACCGCCCCCAACGTCCCAGGCACCATTATCAACAGGTCCTACCTGCATGATGCAACCGTTCCCAACAATGTGCGAGAAAAAACCTAATTCTGGGTCTTTCCGCCAGTGATAATCCGCTTCATTCTGTACGGTTGAATGCGGATTCCCAGTTGAGTGTGCGTGTACTTGCCTATATGGTTGCACGCCGACTTGAGGCAAATCTGTTCTTAATTTACTCACATTAATTTCCATATTCTACTCCTTATCAATTAAAACAACTCATTTTTTACAATCCAAAACCAGAAACTCCTTTATTTCTACCTTACAAAGAAGACAATCTTAGTCACGATTAGGCTTGTAGATAGAACCTCAAAACGCACTATTTTGACACTGTAAATAGGACTGACAAGGTCTGCATTCTATCTACAATAACACCCCAGACTAAAAAGCTTTTCAAAAGTATATTTTTACAGTCTCTATATGTCCTTTTCATAAATACTATACTTTATTATATCATATAAAAGAAGTCAAAAGTCTGTTAAACTATTTTCAACACCAAACT
Organism: Streptococcus pneumoniae; assembly: GCF_001457635.1. Classification (NCBI taxonomy): domain Bacteria; kingdom Bacillati; phylum Bacillota; class Bacilli; order Lactobacillales; family Streptococcaceae; genus Streptococcus; species Streptococcus pneumoniae. Next base: position 808,491 of record NZ_LN831051.1, on the reverse strand, counting down.
AAAGAAGAGAACACAAGTTTTTTCGATGTTCACTAGAGGAAATGGATTTTATTCAGTAAATCCAACTAGGATTGCACTTTGGTTGCCAAAATTGCCTTTCCTTCTTTTATCAAGGGATGACGGAATAGTGAGAAGTACAGTTGAACTGTCATGGCAACCCAGATAAGAGGTTCACAAAGGATAACACCCTTATATCCTGCCCAAGGAATAATCAAAACCACAAAAACGATTTTTCCGATTAGTTCAATAAAGCTAGAAACTAGAGGAAGGATCTTCTGCCCCAAGCCCTGCAAGCAATTGCGATAAATCAACAAGAGGCTCAAAATGGGATAAAAGGCTGAACTGATTTGCAGATAGAGACTTCCATTTTCTATCAAGTAACCATCTGTCGAACTAGCCAAGAAGGAAATCAAGGCTGGGCTGGCAAAAAAGAGGAAAATACAAACAAAAACTGCCCAGGATATGCTTAAACGACTGCCGATTCGAAGACCTTGAGCAATGCGGTCAGGTCGCTTAGCTCCTAGATTCTGAGAAGCAAAGGTCGTCATTGATGCAGAAATAGCGGTCATAGGAAGAAGGGCAAAGGTCATAATGCGTCGAGCTGCCGTCTGGGCACTAATAATCACTGCACCAAATGTATTAACAGAAGACTGTAAAATCACACTGCCGATAGATACAATTGAACTCATCAAGCCCATAGCCAAACCTTGCTCCAAGAGATCCGCGTACAAGCTTTTGTCCCATTTGAAATGTTTAAACTGTGGCAAGAGTTCTGGCACACTTTTACGAATATAATAAAAGCAGAGAACCGCTGATAAACCTTGTGAAATAATGGTAGCAAGTCCTGCGGATTGAACTCCCAGATGCAATTGCGTAATAAAATAGAGATCCAGAACCACATTAACCAAGGCAGAGAAAATCAGAAATCCCAGGGCTGCTAGACTGTCACCAATAGACCGCAACAAGCCTGCAAAAAGATTATAAGCAAAGCTGACACCTACACAGGTCACAATCATAGAAATATATTGATAAGATTGAAGAAGAATTTCTGCAGGAGTATCTAAGTATTGCAAGAGAGGATACAAGCCAAGAAAGCCCAGTAACATAACTAGAATGCTCAAAAGAGCACCTAAAATCCAGGTGGCTGCTACTGCTTCCTTGATTTTAGTGAAATTCCGAGCCCCATAATAACGAGCAATGACAATCCCCATGCCATTGCCAACACCAAGTGTAAAACCTACAATCAGGTCAAAAATTGCTGTCGTCGCTCCTACTGCAGCCAAGGATTCTTGATCAAGAAATCGTCCAACAATCAAGACATCAGCAGTGTTATAGAGCTGTTGAAAAATATTTGATAGCAAGATTGGAAAGGTGAAGCTTAAGAGCGAGGGAAGAATCGGACTATGTATCAGGTCCACTGTTCGTTTTTTATTCATAAAGCTATTATATCAGCTTTCCAGAGGAGCGACAAGAAACAGCAAACTTATATATAGCGGAATGAAATAAGGAAAGTCAAATCGATTTTTAACAATGTTTTAGAAGTAGATGTGTACTATTCTAGTTTCGATCTATTATAGTTGGTTGAGTTTGGAATAGTACGCTGTAGCTGCTAAAACATTTCTAGAAATTAATTTGACTTTCCTAATAGAGTTGTTCATATCTTATTTCAAGCTACTATATATAATCTAAAAACTTGAATCAAAAATCGAAAAAGTAGCGGATTTCTCCACTGCTTTAACAGCTTATTCTTCAATTTCGATTTCAAGTTCATCGCCTAAGTCAAGCGGAACTTCTTCATTCACTGCTTCTTCTTTCTTTGGCTCATCTTTTTTGTTTTCAGTATCTTGTTCTGAAACTTCTTCTCCATCAATCAAGCCAAATTTAGAACGGACTTGCTTATCAATTTCATCAAAGATTTCTGGGTGCTCTGCCAAGTATTTCTTAGCATTCTCAGAACCTTGCCCAATTTTTTCATCTTTGTAAGAATACCAAGCCCCTGCTTTTTTGATAATATCCAAATCGCTTGCAATCTTCAAAAGCTCACCAGTCTTAGAAATTCCTTCTCCGTACATAATTTCAACTACGGCTTCCTTAAACGGTGGAGCTACCTTATTTTTTACAACCTTAATCTTAGTTTCTTTACCGACATTGGTTTCTTTTTGGTCACCAGTTCCCTTAATTTGTGTATTACCACGAACATCCAAGCGGACTGAAGCATAGAATTTCAAAGCACGTCCGCCCGGTGTTGTTTCTGGATTTCCAAACATCACTCCAACTTTTTCACGCAATTGGTTGATAAAAATGGCAATTGTTTTGGTTTTATTGATAGAGGCGCCAAGTTTACGCATGGCCTGGCTCATCATACGAGCCTGCAAACCAACATGGCTATCTCCGATATCTCCATCAATTTCCGCACGAGGAACAAGGGCAGCAACTGAGTCGACTACGACAAGATCAACTGCACCTGAGTCAATCAATTTTCCCGCAATCTCAAGACCTTGCTCTCCTGAGTCTGGTTGAGACAAGAGCAATTCGTCAATATTGACACCAAGGGCCGCAGCATAAGCTGGATCAAGGGCATGTTCCGCATCGATAAAGGCAGCAATCCCACCTTCTTTTTGCGCTTGTGCAACTGCATGAAGGGCAACCGTTGTCTTACCAGATGACTCTGGGCCATAGATTTCGATGATACGTCCCTTAGGATAACCACCTGAGCCAAGGGCAATGTCAAGAGCTAAAGAACCTGAGCTCATCACTTGCACCTTTTGCTCCGCACGTTCACCCAAACGCATGATTGATCCTTTACCAAAGTCTTTCTCAATCAATTTAAGAGCGTCATTCAAGGCCTTTTCACGTTCTGCCCCAAATTTTTTTGAAATTTCTTCTAATTTTTTTGGTTTTTTCGCCATTCTATTCTCCTACATTCTAATGATCCTCAGACCTATCTACTATTATATCAAAAGTTAGTCACTTAATAAAGCCTTGCGAACTAGGTTAAAGGCATGCATAACCGCAATGTGACGTACATCTGCTCGGCTTCTGCCTCCAATATTAACCTTGATAACCTCAGTTCCTTGATCTTGCGCCAAGCCTATGAAGACTGTCCCAACTGGGTGTCCTTCTAGGCTATCTGGTCCTGCCACTCCAGTCAAACTAATTCCAAAATCAGACTGGGTCTTGCTTCGTGCCTGCTCAGCCATCTTCTGAGCTGTAAATTCAGACACCACACCATGTTCTTCCAAATTCTTGGCAGGAATATCCAACATCCTTGATTTTTCCTCCAAGCTATAGGTCACAAAACCACCCTTAAATATACTTGAAACTCCAGAAAAATTCGCCACGGTAGCTTGGAAAAGACCTGCCGTCAAACTCTCTGCAGCCGCGATGGTTTTCCCTTGCCTTTTCAGTTCTTCTACCACAATGCTGGCTAAACTAGTTTCTTCCCCATAACCATAGCAAAAGTCTCGTAAAGAAATTCCTTCGAAAGTCTGGCAGTCCAAGATTTGATTTTCCAAGATATCCAGCGCTTGATTCGCCTCTTCTTGACTGCTAGCCTTTGTTGACAGACGTAGAGTGACTTCTCCTGTCTTGGCATAAGGGGCCAAGGTAGGATCGATCTGATTATCAATTAAATCAGCCAAAATCGTAACCAGCTGGCTCTCGCCAATCCCAAAGAAACGAAGAACTCGGGAATACAGCTTGCTCCCTGTCATCAACTTGGGTAGAAGTTGGTTTAAGACCATGGGTTTCAATTCACTTGGCGGACCTGGAAGGACGACATAGGTCACTCCGTCTACTTCTAATTTTCCTCCAACAGCCAGTCCTGTTTCGTTTGGCAGTGGAATCGCTCCTTCTACAATTTGAGCTTGTCTTTCGTTATTCGGTGTTCGGGCATAGTCTGGTCGCAGGGCAAAAAAGATATCCAACTTCTCCTGAGCCTGAGGATCAAAGACTAATGCTTTCCCTAAAAATTTAGCTAGGGTTTGTTTGGTTAGGTCGTCCTCAGTTGGCCCCAAACCGCCTGTCAAAATCACCAGACTGCTACGTTGACTGGCAATCTCAAGCAAAGACAAGAGACGAACTTCATTGTCTCCTACAGCCGTCTGAAAATATACATCTACCCCAATCTCAGCTAGTTTTTCCGACAAAAACTGGGCATTGGTGTTGACAATCTGTCCTGTCAAAATCTCTGTTCCAACAGCAATGATTTCTGCTTTCATGTTTCCTCCTACCTATCTATTCGTATTTTTTTGAAAAAATCGCAGGAATTTTCCTACGATTGATTTTTTTATTTGTATCAAAAGTTAATTATCTTCATCACCAACAGGTGCTCTGCCAAATAAATCTTCAAATAAAACCGCATTGGTTTCAAGCTGAGTAACTTCTTCTTGTCCCAAAGAACGTCGGAGTATATTTTGCATTTCCAACATATGTGCTCTCGAAACAATCTGGTAAGAAACACCTTGAAGTATCTCTCCTTCACCCTGCAACTGCTGAGTTTCAATGGTTTTAAATGAATCTTTATAGCCTAGCAAGTTAGGGATACTTTTTGCAGACAAATCAATATTGGTCTGCATATTGTCACTCAAAGCTTTTAGAATCTCTTGATAATGACCAACGCTATTTAAACTGAGAGCTTTTTCCATGACTTTTTGAATAACTTCACGTTGACGTTTTTGACGACCATAATCCCCCTCAGGATCTTGGTAACGCATTCGTGCATAGACTAGGGCTTCTTCTCCCCCAATATGTTGCTCCCCAACACCGATAGAAATAGTATTAAATTCTTCTTGGTCACTGATAGAAATTGGGAAACCTAGGATATTATTGACTGTAATACCTCCTACTGCATCCACTAGTTTTTGCAACCCTCTCATATTGACCATCACATAGCGATCAATATGGATATTCATCATTTTTTGAATGGTTTCTATAGCAAGCTCTGCTCCACCATCTGCATATGCTGAGTTCAGTTTCGCTTCATGAGCCTGACCATTCCCTGATTCAATGCGCGTCAGAATATCCCGCTCTAAACTCATCATTGTTGTTTTTTTCGTTTTAGGATTCACTGTCATCAAGATCATGCTATCACTTCTACCGACCCAAGTTTCAGTTCGTTCAGCATTTCCGGTGTCCACTCCCATTAACAGAATGGTTAGAGGTTCAGTCGCTTCAATAACCTTGGTTTCTTCGCCGATTTTTTTATAGGTTTTAGCTAAGGTTTCTGTCCCTTGTTGATAAATAGTATAAGCAAAAACACCTACTCCTACTACAGTTACAGAAAGTAAAGCTAGCACCATTCCAATAATTTTTTTAACCATATTTCTACTAATCTATCAGTTTACCCATCAAGTAAACATCGATAAATTTCCCTTCTTCTATATATGCCCCACGCTCTTGGCTACCTTCAATGACAAAGCCATGCTTTTGATAAAGATGGACTGCTGCTTGATTACGAGTTTGGACAGTCAGTTGGAGACGACGCAGAATGCCACTTGCTTGTGCCCACTCTATCGCTTCTTCTAGCAACAAACTTCCCAAGCCATTATTCCAATATCTTTTTCCAATCACAATGAAGAGATCTCCAATATGACGGACTCTCTTACGCTGATCAGCTGTAATATTTACAATACCAGCAATTTTGCCATTTAAGAATGCAAGTAAGGTTATCTGATTGTCCGAACTAGCTTGCTTGTTGAGGAATATTTCCATCTCCTCACTAGTCAAGAGAATACCATCTCCGTCTAGGCTGGTAAAGTCTGTCTCCAAACTCACACGATTTAAAAAGGCCACTAATTCAGCTGCATCTTTGGGCTCTGCTTCCCTAATGAGCAATTCATACTCCATATTGAAGCTCCTCTAACAATTTCTCAGCACGCAAACCCTTTGCCTGAAAATTTAAACGGCGTCCATCTGCTTCTTTTAGAATTTCCAATTCTAAATAAGCATCTGGCAAGGCATCTCCTAAGAGATTTCCCCACTCAATAACAGTCACGCCGCCACCAAAGATAAACTCATCCAAGTCGATAGAATCAGCATCTCCTTCAATACGATAAACATCTAGGTGATAAAGTGGAAGTCGACCTTCATACTCTCTCACGATAGTATAGGTGGGACTTTTAATCATTTGAGAAATCTGTAATCCTTTTGCAAGTCCTTTAGTAAAGGTCGTTTTACCTGCACCCAGTTCTCCAGTTAAGATTAAAACATCATTCTTTGCTAATAGATGGCCCAAACGCTCCCCTAAGGCTTGCAACTCTTCTTCATTTTTTGTGTACATACTCTTATTATACCAAAAACTTTTCTTTTGTGTCTATTTTCCTACTGAACTTATCATCATAACATCCATAAAAAACAGGCTTTCTCTAAAAGAAAATGAGCGTAACAATGACCAATACAAGATCTCGGAAAATATGACCATAAAAGGAAACTTCCTTCTTAACCGAATTTGGGACAAGATAGGCTGCAAAAAACAAGCCCAGTCCAATATAAATCAGAAGTGAGACAATGGTCATTGGATTTCTTAAGAAAAGAAGTGTTGCTAAAATAGTCACCAACACTGTCTTTTTTCTGTCTAGCATAGCAAGAAAATCGCGCACGTATTTTTTCAAGGGTAAAAAAATCAGCAAATCTAGCCCAAATAGGAAAAAGAAGGATGGCAATAAAAAGTCAACTAATTCTTGCTGCAGCGTATTTTTGATGAACAAGTTATCTGACAAAACAAGAACAGCTCCTAACAAATTAATTAAGAGTAACATACTGTAAAAAAGCTTCACCGACTTCTTACTGGCTAGGACACTATGGACTTCTTGCTTACGGGTATAAAGATAATTTACTCCAGCACAGATTCCTGAAACGAAAACCATGCTTCCGATGAAAAAAGCTGTACTTTGTTTAAAAGACAAGATGCATTCCTTCCATAGGAAACAGCTACTCAAACTGATTTGAATTAAAGCTAACAAAAATAAGATTCTCATTGATTTCATCTTCTCTCTCCCTTCCTACCAATCATTATACTAGGAGAAAAGAGAGAGCTGTTTCTAATCTTCTCAAATGTCTCTTTAAGACGCTAAACAAACACTAGAGACTAATACTCAATGAAAATCAAAGAGCAAACTAGGTAGCTAGCCACAGGTTGCTCAAAACACTGTTTTGAGATTGCAGATAGAGCTGACGTGGTTTGAAGAGATTTTCGAAGAATATAAATTTGAAATCATGAAAATCCGTCAAACGGGTGGTTGTTTTGTCTCGCACCTCACGGAGCGAGACGGACTCAGAGTCACATAATTATAAGGCTGATAGTATTAATCTAACTATCAGCCTTACAGGTTATTTAACGTTTCAGAAAAACTATAATGTCAAGATTAACTAAACAGTATCTAGTTCCTTCAAATAATTTTCTATCTTCATCAACATTAAAGGATTGTTATAAATCTTACATAACTCTCTTGCTTCTATATAATAATTTTTGACTTGTTCTCTGTCTAGAAATTTGGCTCCAGCATTTCCTACAAGAATAAGTAGAGGAGCCAATTGGTAGCTTGTCTGTCTTTGTTTACAGAGTTCAATCGTTTCAAGAGCTTCTTGGATGGCTTCATTATATTTTTCCTTTGATACTAGGTAGTGAGCGTAGTTGTAACGAACTCTGATGTAGCCAAATAAAAACTCTTGATGGTCCAAATTTTTTGTCTGATACAACTCTATTAAATGAGAGTAGTTTGCCTCATATTCTTGTTCACGACCCACTAAGGAATAGAAATTAGATAGAGTATTCAACGCCTTTAAATAAATCAGAGTATTTGAAGAGACTTTTAATAATATATTTTCCAATGAAGAAATTGCCTCACACTTACTGTCATATTGACAGAAGTCAATAATAGCTTTAATCCATTCAAGGTAAGTTCGGTCTTCTAGTGTTAGAAAAGTACTTCGTTCAATCTCTATTCTATAAATATATTCCAAATCGTCATAATTTCTATCATCTAATAGGCGAGCAGACAATTGCTTGAAATTAGAGAGGTTAGATTTAATTTCAATTTGTTTATTAAAAAAATAATCTAATGGTACTTCAAGTCGTTGAGAGAGTTTGAACAAAAGGTCTGCGGAGGGAATGAAATGCCCTCTCTCAATTTTACTAATCTGGCTTTGTTCACAAATTCCTTCTGCAAGAGTTTGTTGGGAGAGTCTCAACTCTTTTCTTTTCAATCTGAATTTCTCTGCGAGTGTACTCATTAAAGATAATAAACCTTCCTATTTGCTTAATTGCATTATAAAATTTTTAGTTCAAAATAGCAAGTTAAAGGAATAAATAATTCTTTATGGTAATAAACTAAAAAAAGTCAAAAATTACATAAAAATGCTTGACCGAATAATATATATATATTAAAATAAAAACAAGGAAAAAGAAAAGGGTTTCACGAATGAAGAAAAATCGTGGAATTCAAAAATTAGCTATATTAGTATTACTAGGTGTTTTTATGTTTAGTAACACAATTCCTTACCAACAGTTTATTCAGAAGAATAGACAATTGGAGATTCGAGTGCAATCACAAAAGAAGTCCAATGGTCTTGATGTTGGGAAGGCTGATTGATTTCGTATTACTTTAAAATTCAACTATTTAGAGAAAGGTATTCTGATGAGAGCTTGTAACAATACCAGATAGATATAAGAATGGAGATGTTTGATAAAATGCTTTCATAGCTAACCAACTGTTGAAAATTATGAGTTACAAAATCTAAAGTATTTAAGATTGGTTTATAAAATTAGGTCTCTGCCTGTAGAAAGGAACGTGCAGTTAGAAAGGAGGAAAAAATAGGATACTATAATTCAGACTGAGATTTCTAATTAAAATATGTAGTTGCATTTCGCTCATTTTCATAATATTTCATTCAGAGGAGTAATAATATGTTAAAATTTAGAAAAGTAGTTGCATCATCCCTTGCCGTTTTGGCATTTAGTTTGGCTCTTCCTGTTTTGGCAGTTTCTCACCGTGGTGGCGAGTGGACCTAGGGAGGCCATCATGATCCAAATAATTGGGGAGCATTTTCGAATTATTATCATGGTTCACAGTATCACTGGGCCTATGTTGGAAGTAATGGACGTAACAATCAAAAAACAGTTTATGCAGGAGCACGTAGTGCGGCCTATGCGTTTGTTAATACAAATTTTGGGGAGCAAGTTACATTTGATGCGGGATGGTAAAGAATAATTGAAGAAGATTCTTTTATCAATAGTTCAGTAAGCTTGTTAGTTTATAGAGGGCAGGGGTATTTCTGCCCTCTGTTTTAGAATAAGGAATGCACTATGAAAAAATTATTTATACTCATATCCAACCTGCTTGCTAGTTTGTTCTTTGTTTGGGTATTTACCATTTGGACTGATACATATGTCTCCTATTATTACCCCAACGTTGTTGTACATGATTCTTCCCCTGAAACAACTTTTCAGCATGTTGCTACACGCTTGGAAAAACTAGCAGAAGAAACAGATAGCTTTATTGCGATTCAACACCAAGATCCTAACTCAGAAGGTACTACAGTTTTTTCTTATACGACCTTTGGGGACGGAAAGTTGCCTGATGGGCTTCAGGAAAAAAAACTAGAAGATGCTCAAAGTAGTAGTGTTGAAACAAACTATTTTGTATTCGATGGACACCTAGATATTCACTTGCTAAGGGAGGAGCTAAGTCAACTTGGCTTGACTAACATGAACCTGACAATTCCATCTAAACTATCTACGTTAATGGCTATCTTTAGTAACGGATTTCAGTTAATCAGTCTATTGATTTTCATCTTAACCTTTATAGCACTGACTTTAATTAGTCAAATTAGCCAATTACGGTCGTCGGGCATTCGCCTCATTTCAGGAGAGAAACGGTGGTCCATTTTCCTTAGACCAGTTGGTGAGGATTTGAAAGGGATAGCTGTTGGTTTCAGTTTAGCTGGCGTGCTCGCCATTCTTATGCAAAAAATTCTGTCGCTTCCAACGCAATCCCTAATGACCATAGGAGCAGGCTTGCTCAGTTATAATCTCATCTTGTTGTCGATCTCCCTGTTTTTCGCTCAACTCTTCGCAGTTGGGATAAAAAAGATACACCTGATGCAGATTATAAAAGGGCAAGTGCCTGTCAGAGGAATCATTAGTTTGATTTTAATCGGTCAACTATTAGCGATTATTATTGTAACGCTGGGAATAGGGAGTAGCTTAAAGTATTCCCAAGCCTGGCAACAGCATCGGATTGGACAAGAGGCTTGGAGTCAGGAAAGGCAACTGATTACCCTATCAATCAGCCGTGAAGGAACGAGTCCTGGTTTTGATGAACAAGCTCAAAGGAAACTCAGAACTTGGTATCAATTGATGGATCTGGCTGTTTCAGAACAAAAGGCTTTCTTATCTAGACACCAGTTAATTGACCGTACTTTGCAAAATGGCATGGCTTCCTCCAAAAACTTGATAACCTCTACAGAATGGCACGATTACAACCCGAATGGCAATGTCCTTATCGTCACACCGCAATACTTGGAGCGTCAAAACATTCCTGTAGATACAACTATTGAGCAAAAGATGAATCACCTTTATGTAGGGGAGTTTGTCTTATTGCTGCCTGAACACCTCCGTTCAGAGGAAGAACATTATAAATCTGTTTTTGAAGACGACTTAACCAGTCGCATGTCTAGTCAAGATGAACGACAGCAAATGACTGCTACGGTAGGTTATTTAGAATCAGGTCAGGATCGTTTTGTGTATAATACGACCCCTATTTCTTACCAGCAGTTTTTGAAAGATCCAATCATCATTGTTATAACACCCCAATCAACTGGTCCACAGTCCATTTTGTTTTGGATAGACGCAGTACAGAACTACGTTCTCTTTAATCAATTGTCTGATGCCCAGGAGCTTATCCAGAGACAAGGCATTGAAAATTGGGTCTCAGAAATGCAAACAGGTTACCACAACTACATCACATTATTGGATAATATTCAGAGGGAACGTTGGGTAATGCTAGCAGGAGCTGGGCTTGGGATTGCAACTTCAATCTTGTTGTTTAACACTATGAATAGGCTCTACTTTGAAGAATTTAGACGTGCCATTTTTATCAAACGCATTGCAGGTCTCAGGTTCTTAGAAATCCATCGCACTTATCTCTTTGCTCAACTGGGTGTGTTTTTACTGGGATTTGTTGCGAGTGTATTTCTTCAGGTAGAGATAGGAGTTGCTTTCTTAGTCTTGTTACTCTTTACTGGTCTATCTCTTTTACAGTTACATGTCCAAATGCAGAAAGAAAACAAGATGTCCATGCTTGTTTTGAAGGGAGGTTAATATGATTGAACTTAAACAGGTGAGTAAATCTTTTGGAGAACGAGAGTTATTTTCGAATCTTTCAATGACATTTGAGGCTGGAAAAGTCTATGCCTTAATTGGTTCAAGTGGTAGCGGAAAAACAACCTTGATGAACATGATTGGGAAATTAGAACCTTATGATGGGACGATTTTTTACCGAGGTAAAGACTTGGCCAATTATAAATCGAGTGATTTTTTCCGTCACGAATTGGGCTACCTCTTCCAGAACTTTGGCTTAATTGAAAACCAAAGTATTGAAGAAAACCTTAAGCTAGGTCTCATTGGTCAAAAGTTGAGTCGGTCGGAACAGCGGTTGAGGCAGAAGCAGGCTTTAGAACAGGTCGGCCTGACTTATCTTGACCTAGATAAGCGCATCTTTGAGTTATCGGGCGGAGAATCGCAACGGGTTGCCTTGGCAAAAGTTATCTTAAAGAATCCACCCTTTATTCTGGCAGATGAGCCAACAGCTTCAATAGACCCAGCAACTTCTCAGTTGATTATGGAGATTTTGCTATCTCTTCGAGATGATAATAGGCTAATCATTATCGCAACACATAATCCAGCAATTTGGGAGATGGCTGATGAAGTGTTCACGATGGATCGTCTGAAATAAAAATCCTTGTTTTTAATTGCACGATGAGTTACTGAAATATTATCATGAATCAATAATTGGAGTTAATTTAGAATTGTACTTTATTAATATTGAGGTAACTTTTTCTTGATAAAGGAAGAAATAGTGGAGAGGAAGTTAGAATGAAAAAATTCGACAATTATATTGTTGAGAAGCCTTGCGATTCTAATTCAGATAAACTGCAAAAAATCTTAATAATTGAAAATTTGGTAGATGATATTTTGCAATTTCCTCTCAGAATCAATAATAGTGTAGGAGAGATTTTCCTCCTACAACCGTTTCAAAAGAAAACTATCTTTATTCCATGTTATTTTGAGGAAGATATTGTGAAAGTCAAAGATGATGATAAAGTTGAGTGGAATTTGTTAGAATTTCAAAAATTTAGAGCATTTTTGGCTTAGTAATCTGTGTTGAAGGCTCAAAACCTATGGTAAAAAAGTCGCTTTGAAAACGTATTGCCTCCAAAGATTTAGTTAAATAATGATTTAACACAAAAAGAAATTATTGAAGTTCTGGAAAGATGTTGTTTCAGTATTGAGAAAAGGTGGGAAAAACTTGCGATTTTCACAGAGAAAGGAAGAAAAAGTATAGAAATATAGTCAATTGAAACAAGAACAGGACAAAAGAACCTTTTGTGCCATATTTTTCTCCTTTCGCTTTACAATTGGCTTGAACACCTTTATTGTATCGCGTTTGGAGTTTTTTTGGTATAACCTTCGACGCGCACCCGCATAGCGGGTGTTTTTTTGTCTCGCACCTAACGGAGCGAGACGAACTAATAGTCACTTAATCAAAAAACGCACCATATCAAAAACTAAAAAGTTTGATATCATGCGTCATGTCTTAAACTAATTGACTATACTTTCTATTCAAATGAGCTTTTAACCAATTGATTGAGCCAATCCACTCTTAAAACCAAAGAGCAATTTCTCGCTTAGCTGACTCTTCTGAATCTGAACCATGTACAACATTTTGGATAACCTCATTTTCTCCAGCAGCTTTTGCAAAATCACCTCGAATAGTGCCTGGTAAAGCTTCTTCTGGACGAGTTGCACCCATCATGGTCCGCCAAGTTTCGATTACTTTGGGACCAGAAATGACACCCACAAGAACTGGACCTGAAGTCATGAATTCACGAATCGGTGGGTAAAAACTCTGACCAACCAAGTCCTGATAGTGCTGGTCAATCAACTCTTCTGAAACTTGTGAACGAAACTCCAATTTTTCGATTGTAAATCCACGTTGTTCGATGCGCTTTAACACTTCACCCACTAGCCCTCTTTTTACACCATCTGGTTTGATGATAAAGAATGTTTGTTCCATACCCGTCTCCTTTGTCAGCTTCTTTCTTTTATTTTACCACATTTCGTGGAAAAATGGAGAAAGTTTTCAGAATAGAGAATGAGAGAACCCGAGGGTTCTCTCATTCTCTATTATTCTACTGTTTCTTCCACAGTTTCAACGGCAGTATCCACAACTACTTCTGTTGTTTCTTCATTTCCTTCTTCCTCTACTGGAGGATTAAGGTATTCTTCTTCGTTGACAGCATATGGTTCAAGGTTACGGTAACGGGCCATACCAGTACCAGCTGGGATGATCTTACCGATGATAACATTTTCTTTAAGTCCAAGGAGATGGTCTTTCTTACCACGGATAGCTGCGTCAGTAAGGACACGAGTTGTTTCCTGGAAGGAAGCCGCTGACAAGAAACTGTTTGTTTCAAGTGAGGCTTTGGTAATTCCCATAAGGACTGGGCGACCTGTCGCTGGAACTCCACCTGCGATAAGGACATCTTTGTTGGCATCTGTAAAGTCATTGATATCCATGAGGGTACCCATGAGAAGATCTGTATCACCTGGATCCATGACACGGACTTTACGGATCATTTGACGAACCATTACCTCGATGTGTTTGTCACCGATTTCTACCCCTTGGCTACGGTAAACTTTTTGTACTTCACCGAGAAGGTACGTTTCAACTGACAAGACATCACGAACTGCAAGGAGACGTTTTGGTTGGATAGAACCTTCTGTCAGAGCAGCACCACGCGCTACTTGGCCCCCAACTTCGACACGCATACGAGCTGTAAATGGAACGACATATTCACCTTCGCCAGTTTCACCCTTAACAAAGACTTTCTTGGTACGAGTTGATGCATCTTCTTCGATAGCAGTAACTTGTCCTTTAACCTCTGTGATAACCGCTTCCCCTTTAGGATTGCGGGCTTCAAAGATTTCTTGGACACGAGGAAGACCCTGAGTGATATCGGTATTTGAGGCAACCCCACCTGTGTGGAAGGTACGCATTGTAAGCTGTGTACCAGGTTCCCCGATAGATTGGGCAGCAATGGTACCAACTGCTTCACCAACTTCAACCGCATCACCAGTCGCCAAGTTGATACCGTAACAGTGACGGCAGACACCGTGACGAGTGTTACATGTAAATACAGAACGGATAGTCACTTCTTCCACACCAGCATTGACAATTTCACGCGCCTTGTCTTCTGTAATCAATTCATTTGGACCAATAATCACTGCACCAGTTTCTGGATGTTTAACAGTTTTCTTAGTGTAACGACCGTTGAGACGCTCTTCGAGAGACTCGATCATCTCTTTTCCTTCTGCGATAGAACGGATCAAGAGACCACGGTCAGTTCCACAGTCGTCCTCACGGATGATAACGTCTTGGGCAACGTCGACCAAACGACGAGTCAAGTAACCTGAGTCGGCTGTCTTAAGGGCCGTATCGGTCATACCTTTACGAGCACCGTGAGTTGAGAAGAACATTTCCAATACCGACAAACCTTCGCGGAAGTTTGAAAGGATTGGCAATTCCATGATACGTCCATTCGGAGCAGCCATCAGACCACGCATACCGGCAAGCTGTGAGAAGTTTGAGATGTTACCACGGGCTCCAGAGTCCATCATCATAACGATTGGGTTCTTAGGATCTTGGTTAGCAATCAAGCGTTTCTCAAGTTTTTCACGGGCAGCACGCCATTCAGCTGTAACAGCATTGTAACGCTCGTCGTCTGTGATCATACCACGACGGAATTGTTTGGTGATTTGTTCGACACGTTTGTGTGATTCTTCAATGATTTCAGTCTTGTCATCAACGACTGGGATATCGGCAATACCCACTGTCAATCCTGCAAGAGTTGAGTGGTGGTAACCGAGGTTCTTCATGCGGTCAAGTAGGGCAGAAGTTTCTGTCGTACGGAAACGTTTGAAGATTTCAGCGATGATATTTCCAAGGTTTTTCTTCTTGAATGGAGGGTTGAGCTCAAGATTGCTGATAGCTTCCTTGATATCTCCACCAAGTGGCAAGAAGTATTTAGCTGGAACACCTTCTGTCAAGTTGGCATTGTTTGGTTCTTGCAAGTATGGTAGCCCCTCTGGCATGATATCGTTGAAGAGAATTTTACCAACTGTTGTAAGCAAGACCTTATGTCTTTGCTCTTCTGTCCAAGGCTTGTTGAGGCTGTCTGTTGCGATACCAACACGTGAGTGGAGGTGAACATAACCATTGCGGTAAGCCATAACCGCTTCGTCACGGTCTTTGAAGACCATTCCTTCACCTTCGCGACCAGCTTCTTCCATGGTCAAGTAGTAGTTACCCAAAACCATGTCCTGAGATGGAGTAACTACCGGTTTCCCATCTTTCGGGTTCAAGATGTGCTCAGCAGCTAGCATGAGGATACGAGCTTCTGCTTGTGCTTCTTCTGAAAGTGGTACGTGGATGGCCATTTGGTCCCCGTCAAAGTCGGCATTGTAGGCTTCACAGACAAGTGGGTGCAAGCGAAGAGCCTTACCATCAATTAAGACTGGCTCGAAGGCTTGGATACCCAAACGGTGAAGGGTCGGTGCGCGGTTCAAAAGCACTGGGTGTTCTTTAATCACTTCTTCAAGGATATCCCAGATACGCTCATCTCCGCGTTCCACCAAGCGTTTAGCTGCTTTGACGTTTTGCACGATATCACGGGCAACGATTTCACGCATGACAAATGGTTTAAAGAGTTCAATCGCCATTTCACGTGGCACACCACATTGGTACATCTTAAGAGTTGGACCAACGGCGATAACGGAACGTCCTGAGAAGTCAACACGTTTACCGAGCAAGTTTTGACGGAAGCGTCCTTGTTTACCTTTAAGCATGTGGCTCAATGATTTCAATGGACGGCTACCTGGTCCTGTGATTGGACGACCACGACGACCATTGTCAATCAAAGCGTCAACTGCTTCTTGAAGCATACGTTTCTCATTTTGAACGATGATACCTGGTGCATTTAACTCAAGCAAACGAGCCAAACGGTTGTTACGGTTGATAACACGGCGGTAAAGGTCATTCAAGTCAGATGAGGCAAAACGGCCACCATCCAACTGCAACATTGGACGAAGATCTGGTGGGATAACCGGAAGGATGTTAAGAATCATCCATTCAGGTTTGTTTCCAGACTTGTAAAAGGCATCCAAAACATCCAAACGACGGATGGCTTTGACACGTTTTTGTCCAGTAGCTGTTTTCAATTCTTCTTTGAGTTCAGCAATTTCTTTTTCAAGATCTACTTGCTTCAAAAGGTCTTGGATGGCTTCCGCACCCATCTTGGCAACAAATGAACCATAACCATATTCGCGCAAGCGCTCTCGGTATTCGCGCTCTGTCATGATAGACTTGTGCTCAAGTGGTGTATCCTTAGGATCAATCACCACATAAGCCGCAAAGTAGATAACTTCCTCGAGGGCACGAGGGCTCATATCAAGGGTCAAGCCCATACGGCTTGGAATCCCCTTGAAGTACCAGATGTGAGATACAGGAGCTTTCAATTCGATATGTCCCATACGCTCACGACGAACTTTCGTACGCGTTACTTCAACCCCACAGCGGTCACAAACAATTCCTCTGTAACGAATGCGTTTGTACTTACCACAAGCACATTCCCAGTCTTTTGTAGGACCAAAGATCACTTCATCAAAGAGTCCTTCACGTTCTGGTTTCAAGGTACGATAATTGATTGTTTCAGTTTTTTTGACTTCTCCATAAGACCATGAACGGACTTTACTTGGAGAAGCTAGGGTGATTTGCATACTTTTAAAACGATTTACATCAACCACTATTTCTTCCCTTTCTATTCTAAGTGAACTGCTTATTCTTGTTCAGCAGCTTCTTCTGTTGCTTCCGCTTTTGTTGCTTTCTCAGCTTCTTCAGCTTCAAAGGCTGCTTTAGCCTCTTGGGCTGCTTTTTCGCGGGCTTTTTCAAGGTCATCTACGTGGATGACATCTTCGTCCATTCCTTCATCCAAGTCGCGAAGTTCCACTTCTTGGTCATCTTCGTCTAGGACACGCATGTCAAGACCAAGAGATTGCAATTCTTTGACAAGAACTCGGAAGGATTCTGGAACACCTGGTTTTGGAATTGGTTTGCCTTTTGTAATAGCTTCATAGGCTTTCAAACGTCCGTTGATATCGTCCGACTTGTAAGTCAAGATTTCTTGAAGGACATTTGACGCACCGTAGGCTTCAAGAGCCCAAACCTCCATCTCACCGAAACGTTGTCCACCAAACTGAGCCTTACCTCCGAGTGGTTGTTGGGTAACAGTTGAGTATGGTCCGACTGAACGCGCGTGCAATTTATCATCAACCATGTGGTGGAGTTTGATCATGTACATGACTCCGACAGAAACACGGTTATCAAACGGTTCACCAGTACGTCCATCGTAAAGGATCGTTTTGGCATCGCTATCCATACCTGCTTCTTTAACAGTTGACCAAAGATCTTCAGAACTTGCTCCATCAAAGACTGGTGTCGCGATGTGAATACCAAGAGTACGAGCTGCCATACCAAGGTGAAGCTCCATAACCTGACCGATATTCATACGTGATGGTACCCCAAGTGGGTTCAACATGATGTCGACTGGAGTTCCGTCTGGAAGGTAAGGCATGTCTTCTACAGGAACGATACGAGAGACAACCCCTTTGTTTCCGTGACGTCCGGCCATTTTATCTCCGACCTTAATCTTACGTTTTTGAGCGATGTAAACACGAACCAACATGTTAACACCTGATTGCAACTCATCTCCATTTACACGTGTAAAGATCTTAACATCACGAACGACACCATCGGCACCGTGTGGTACACGAAGAGAAGTATCACGCACTTCACGAGACTTGTCTCCAAAGATAGCGTGCAAGAGACGTTCTTCAGCTGAAAGATCTTTCTCACCCTTAGGTGTTACTTTACCTACAAGAATATCACCTTCTTTAACCTCAGCACCAATACGGATAATCCCCATTTCGTCAAGGTCTTTGAGGGCATCTTCACCAACGTTTGGAATTTCGCGAGTGATTTCTTCAGGCCCAAGCTTTGTATCGCGCGTTTCTGATTCGTATTCTTCAAGGTGAACAGATGTGTAGACATCGTCCTTCACCAAGCGTTCGCTCATGATAACGGCATCCTCGAAGTTGTAACCTTCCCAAGTCATGTAGGCAACGATTGGGTTTTGTCCAAGCGCCATTTCTCCATTTTCCATAGAAGGTCCGTCAGCGATGAAATCGCCTTTTTCAACGACATCACCAACTTTTACGAGAGTGCGTTGGTTGTAAGCAGTACCTGAGTTTGAACGACGGAATTTTTGGATGTGGTAAACATCCAATGAACCATCTTCACGACGAACTTCTACCTTGTCAGCATCTGCGTAAGTAACTTTACCATCATACTGAGCAATCACAGCCGCACCAGAATCGTGGGCTGCTTGGTATTCCATACCAGTACCAACGTAAGGTGCCTGAGGATTAATCAATGGCACAGCCTGACGTTGCATATTGGCTCCCATGAGGGCACGGTTGGAGTCATCGTTTTCCAAGAAAGGAATACATGCTGTCGCAACGGCAACTACCTGTTTTGGTGAAACGTCCATGTAGTCAACAATATTAGCTGGATACTCTTGGTTGACCCCTTGGTGACGTCCCATGACAATCTTCTCAGCAAAGGTTCCATCTTCATTCAGACGAGAGTTAGCCTGAGCTACAGTATATTCATCTTCTTCATCAGCTGTCAACCAAACAATTTCGTTCGTGACAACACCTGTTTCACGGTCAACCTTACGGTATGGTGTTTGAACAAAACCATATTTGTTCAAGTGTCCGTAAGATGACAAGTTATTGATCAAACCGATGTTAGGTCCTTCAGGTGTCTCGATTGGACACATACGACCATAGTGAGTGTAGTGCACGTCACGTACTTCATATCCGGCACGGTCACGAGTCAAACCACCAGGTCCTAAGGCTGACAAACGGCGTTTGTGAGACAACTCAGAAAGCGGGTTGTGTTGGTCCATGAACTGTGACAACTGTGATGAACCAAAGAATTCTTTAACTGCAGCTGTTACAGGACGGATATTGATAATTTGTTGTGGTGTCAAGACTTCATTGTCCTGAACAGACATACGTTCACGGACATTACGTTCCATACGAGAAAGTCCCAAACGTACTTGGTTGGCAAGCAATTCACCAACCGCACGGATACGACGATTTCCAAGGTGGTCGATATCATCTACACGGCCAAGTCCTTCAGCCAAGTTGAGGAAGTAGCTCATCTCAGCAAGGATATCTGCAGGAGTCACCGTACGAACCTTGTCATCTGGGTTAGCATTACCAATGATCGTTACGACGCGATCTGGATCAGTTGGAGCAACAACCTTGAATTTTTGAAGAACAACAGGCTCAGTCACAACGGCTGCATCGTTTGGGATGTAGACAATCTTGTTCAAGTCGCCATCCAAATGGCTTTCAATGCTTTCAATCACGCTACGAGTCATAATCGTACCAGCTTCTACCAAGATTTCTCCAGTTTCAGGGTCTACCAATGGCTCTGCAATGGTTTGGTTGAGCAAACGTGTTTTAACATTGAGTTTTTTATTGATTTTGTAACGACCAACTGCTGCCAAGTCATAGCGACGTGGGTCAAAGAAGCGAGCCACAAGCAAGCTACGTGAGCTTTCAGCCGTCTTAGGCTCACCTGGACGAAGGCGTTCGTAAATTTCTTTCAAGGCTTCGTCTGTACGAGAGTCCATTGGATTCTTGTGGATATCTTTTTCAACAGTGTTGCGAACCAATTCGCTGTCACCAAAAATATCAAAGATTTCATCATCACCTGAGAAACCAAGAGCACGAACCAAGGTTGTAAATGGAATCTTACGAGTACGGTCGATACGAGTGTAGGTGATATCTTTTGAGTCGCTTTCAAGTTCCAACCAAGCTCCACGGTTAGGGATAACAGTTGAACCATAGCCCACCTTACCATTTTTGTCTACTTTGTCGTTAAAGTAAACACCTGGTGAGCGGACCAACTGAGAAACGATAATACGTTCACCACCATTGATGATGAAAGTACCCATTTCTGTCATGATTGGGAAATCACCAAAGAAAACTTCTTGGGTCTTGATTTCGCCTGTTTCTTTATTGATCAAGCGGAAGGTTACAAAAATTGGTGCTGAGTAGCTAGCATCGTGAATACGAGCTTCTTCTAGCGTGTATTTTGGTTCCTTGATTTCATATCCAACAAATTCCAACTCCATTGTGTCTGTGAAGTTTGAAATTGGCAATACATCTTCAAACACTTCCTTAAGACCGTGGTCTAGGAAAGCTTTGAATGAGTCAGTTTGAATTTCAATCAAATTTGGTAAGTCAAGAACTTCTTTGATTCTTGAAAAACTACGACGGGTACGATGTTTCCCGTATTGAACGTCATGTCCTGCCAAGATGATTCTCCTTTGTAAATAAGTTCCAAGCCTTGTCAATCAGGCTTTTCTAATCGCCATATGGTTGTAAACCCCTTATCACCGTGTCCTCTTGACGAATTTTCAGAATCTTTAAGCCTCTGTTACAAATGCTCAAAATCTTGAAAAAAAGCACAAAAAGAGCAGCTAAATCTGACTTTTTCAGAAGATTTAACTGCTGTGAGCCTTGTCTGGACAATATTTCAGACAAAACCTACGACAAATGATTACCCATATTATACCCTATTTAGCTAGATTTTTCAAGGGGATTCAGTAGGTTTTTGGTAATTTTTTTCCCATAGAAAACTTGGCATCACATTCGAATCACGCTATGGTACAAAAAACTGAAAAAACTATTGACTGAAAATCATTTTCAAGGTATAATAATAAACGTTAAGGCGGTATAGCCAAGTGGTAAGGCACGGCTCTGCAAAAGCTTGATCGTCGGTTCAAATCCGTCTACCGCCTTCTATAACTTGATTTATCAGGTTTCAAATGAACAGAAAGCCCAATTTGAAGGGCTTTTTTTATTTTCCCTCGAATAAATACGTATAACTTTAAAAACTTTTGGAGCGAGTTTGTGGCAGAGTTCTTTCCATGGCATAATTCCCTTTTGAAATCAATTGAAAAAAGCTTCGTCACGCCTGGTGACAAAAGCCTCTAGTTTATTCTGTTTCTTCTTCTATTTCGACTTCTGTGATTTGGACTTTTACCTTGGTAACACGTCCATTCTTCACTTTATCATTGGTTAAGATAAACTGTTTGTTTTGGCTGACCAATTCATAGCTGAGTTTCTCAGTCGTTGGAATGGTTCCCACTCCTGTCAAATAATAACCAGCGATGGTATCAACGTCATCACTTTCCAGTTCAACATCAAAGTAATTATTGAAATCATTGAGGGTCATAGTTCCTTGAACAATGTAGGTATCCTCGCCAATCTGATGAACATCTATTGCTGCTTTGTCCGTTTCATCATCAATTTCACCAACAATTTCCTCTAAGAGGTCTTCCAAAGTCACCAAACCAGCCATACCACCGTATTCATCCAGCAAGATTGCCATTTGTCTTTGGGTATTTCGCAATTCTTTTAGCAAGTCATCCACAAAAATAGTTTCAGGTACAAAAAGTGGATCTTGTAAAATTCTCTTCCAAACAATATTGTCAAAACCGTCCACAAAGCCTGCCTTAAGGAGACTCTTGGTGTGAATGATTCCAATTACATTGTCCTTATCCCCATCATAAACCGGGATACGAGAATAATTTTGTTTTAAAATACTTTGGATAATGGCTTGACTATCATCCTGAATATCCACCATAAAGGCATCCGTTCGAGGAACCATAACCTCTCGTGCCATCAGTTCATCGAGCGAAAAGACACCTTGTAGCATCTCAATCTCATCAGCATCCAATGTTTCTTCACTATTTGTCAGCATATAGGCAATTTCATCACGGGTCATCTTTTCATCCGCATCATCGAATGACATAGGAGTCAAATGGCTCAAGAAATTGGTCGAAGCAGCTAAAAGCCAAACAAAAGGACTGACTAGTTTTCCGATCCCAATGATAATCGGCGCTGTACGAATTGCCAAGGCATCCTTTAGATTAAGAGCGATTCTCTTAGGATATAATTCCCCAAAAACGATGGAAATATAGGTCAAAAATGCCAAGGATAGAAAAGTTGCCACGGCTTGTGCTGTTTCGCCATTCCCAAGCCAAGAGGCAATCACACGTCCTAGAGTATCAGTTAAACTCGCCCCTGATAAGATTGTAATCAGGGTGATTCCTACCTGAATGGTTGATAAAAAGTGGTTAGGATTTTCTAGTACCTTCAGCAGGCGGATGTAGCGTCTGTCTCCTTCTTCCGCCTTTTGTTCAACTCGGGCACGATTAAGAGAAACCATGGCCATTTCTGTGGCTGAGAAAAAGGCATTTAATACCGTCAAGATAAACAATAAAACAAATTGTAGCAACAAATTCTGACTACTTGGGTCTTCCATAGTTCTTCTCCTAAAATAGTATCTTATCCTTTATTATATCACAAAATTTAATCCAATACATATTATTTTTTTCTTAGCGTAACTTCCATCTCTCTCCCAAAACTGGAAGTTAGTCTAAGACGGATTTCCACTGATTTCACGCGTTTTTCTCATACTAAAAGCTAGGTTGTGGGAAACTGGAAGTTAGTTTTAGAAGTTACTATTTTTTCTTAGTACCTGTTCTAGCCCTGCTTAAACTAGTAAAAAGAACTCCTACATCCATAAGTGACATAGGAGTTTAGGCTTATCTTTTACTGAGTTACAGTTACTTCTCCAGTTCGGTAATCCAGTTGAAGTCCCTTTTGAACATTGGGAACTAGAACATTGAATTCCAATTCTCCATCCGAAGACTTGGCTTCAATCTGTGAAGCTGAGGGAACTAAATCCTCGTTTGAAGCGTAGTAAAGGGTTACACGGTAACGGACACGCTTGTTTTGGTCCAAGGCTTTACGCACCTTGCTTTCATAGTAGTTTTGACCAGTCGAATACTCGGCTTGTGCCTGATTTGCCCAGGCTGTCTGAACAGCAATGTTTTTAGGATTGCTTGTTGAGGCATCAAAACCATCCAAACCACCGATTAAGGCATAGCCTAACAAATGACCTCTATCGACTGCATGGGTATAAGAGCCCTTTAGATTCTTGACCTGATGCCAACCTGGAGGAGTCCAAGAAGTTGAACCATTCCCAGTTTCTTTACGATTCTTATACTGACGAGTGGCCTTAGACAAGAGGGCATTAGCTACGGTTGGAACAGTTTCCTTACCCACTGTCTTTGTTTTATTGTCAGCGTAGGGCTTACTTGAAACCTTGGCATCTAGATTTGTTTTATTACCATTGACGATAAAAGCACCTGAGCCATTCCACTCCAGACTCCCCTTTATTTGACTCTTGACTGCGTCTGTTAAGACACTCTCTGCCAATGCTTGACTAGGAGCTTCAGGCGCTTGTTTTTTCTGACTAAGCTTGGTTTTAGGACTATTAGCTGTCGACTGCATCTGCTTGATATAATAGCTCCCTGTAGACAAAAGCAATAACACTAGCAGTCCGATTAGTGTCTGTCTTGTTTTTTTGTTCATATTTCTCCTTATCTTTAGAAAAAGGCTGGTTCTCCAGCCTAATTTCCTGTAAATTTATGAATCAATTCCTGCCATTTTGCTGGAGACAGGATAGCCCATGAATCTTGACCCTTGCCCAAGATTCCATAACCTACCATTAAACCGATTCCTAGAGCCAGAGTACCTAAAATCAGTACTATGATGACTAAAAGTAAACGCTTGACTACGTAGCTTGATTTCTTATTCATCTTCATCACTTGCCTCAATCCGCTGAATCTTAGCACCTAGCTGCGCCAACTTCTCATGGAAACCGTAGTAACCTCTATCCAAGTGAACCAATTTACCGACCACAGTTTCTCCCTGTGCTACCAAACCTGTCAAAATCAAAGCTGCACTGGCACGAAGGTCAGTTGAAAGAACTTCTGCTCCCTGCAAAGGCTGTCCACCAACAATACGAGCTGTATCACGGATAATCTCAGAATGCAAGCCCATGCGGCGCATCTCTTCTAGGTGTTGGAAACGATTTTCAAAAACTGTCTCCACCATGGTTGATTCGCCTTTTGCAACTGTCATCAAGGCTGTAAATTGAGCCTGCATATCTGTTGGAAATCCTGGGTGGGGCAAGGTTTTCACATGAACAGCTTTTAGATTTTCCAGTTGAGAACGAACACGAATTCCTTCGTCTTCTTCAATTACTTCAACACCCATTTCAAGTAACTTGGCAATCAAGGGACGGTTGTGCTCCCAGACAGCGTCTCGAATCAAGACATCACCACCAGTCATGGCAGCAGCTACCATAAAGGTTCCTGCTTCGATACGGTCCTGGACTACATTGTGAGTCGTACCATGAAGTTTCTCAACACCAGTAATGGTTATAGTCTCTGTACCAGCACCTTTGACCTTGGCTCCCATTTCATTAAGGAGAATGGCTAAGTCAACAATCTCAGGCTCACGCGCAGCATTCTCAATCACTGTCACCCCATCAGCCAGAGTCGCTGCCATCATCAAGTTCTGCGTTGCACCAACACTTGGAAAGTCCATATAGATATGAGCACCATGCAAGCGTTCTGCCTTTGCTTCGATGTAACCAGCTGTCTGACTAATCTTAACCCCCATAGCTTCCAGACCTTTCAAATGAAGATCAATAGGACGGCTACCAATCGTACAACCACCTGGCATGGATACCTTGGCATGACCCACACGGGCAAGGATTGGCCCTAATACAACGATGGAGGCGCGCATCTTACTGACATACTTGTAAGGGGCTTCCTCAGTGATGTCGCCAGTAGCATCCACCTTGACAAGATGAGCTTCCTCATCAAAGTCAACCTTGGCATTCAAACCACCAACTACCTGATTCATAATAAAGACATCCGACAAAATCGGAACATTCTGCAAGACGGTCTTTCCTTCACTTGCTAGAATAGTCGCTGCCAACAAGGGTAAGACTGCATTTTTTGCTCCCTCGATCGTCACGCTTCCTACCAGACGATTATCGCCACCTTGAACCACAATTTTATCCATACTCGTTTCCTTTACTCTTGATTTTATAATAATCCTCTAAGCGCTTCTTGCCACAAATGATACAGGCTAATAAAGAAAGAACTCAGGATGTAGCCTATGACAATGCTAAAAAAGGCTACTAATAAACGAACTTTTCTTGTATTCTCATCTGTCACTTTTAAAACCTTCTCCCATCTAACAAGATCCTTTAAAAGGTAAAAACTCACATAAATAAAGAGCATATGACTACTTAGAGTGAATAATAATTGAACCATTTGACTATTATACCATCTTCTCTGTTTGTGCGCTAGTTTGGAAACTTCACTCAAAAATTAGGGATTGTTTTTCAAGTAATCAATCGCATCTTGTAGGGTTTTAACGGGCACGATTTTCATATCCGTCTTGATTGTTTTAGCCGCTTCTAGGGCTGTTTGGTAGTTGTTTTTCGCGTCCGGATGCGCCTTTTGTTCTTCTTCGCTAACAGGGTTATCAGGAGCAAAGAAAATAGCAGCACCTGCCCTAGCCGAAGCTACAACCTTCTTATCAATACCTCCAATGTCTCCCACATTACCATCGCGGTCAATGGTACCTGTACCGGCAACAATACGACCATTACGAAGATCTGGGTGAGCTATTTGAGTATAGATAGCTAGACTAAACATGAGACCAGCACTTGGGCCGCCAATACCAGCTGTTGAAAAGCTAATTGGGACATTGCTGATTACCTCTGTACGATCAATCAAGCCGATTCCAATTCCATTTTTTCCATTTTCCAAGGTGATAATCTTTCCTTCTGCAGACTTGGTTTGCCCATCCTCTTCATAGGTGACCTTGACGGAGTCCCCTAATTTTTGAGAACTGACGTAATCAATCAAGTCTTTGGAACTATCAAAGGTCTGATCATTGACTGCTGTGACCGTATCAGAGATATTGAGAATCCCTTTAAAGGTTGAATTATCCGTCACATTCAAGACATAAACCCCAAAGTACTTGAGTTCGATATCCTTACCAGCTGTTTTTAGACCTTGATACTTGGCCATATTTTGTGATGTTTGCATGTAGAATTGATTGATTCGCATAAATTCAACATCGGAAGAACCACCTGTAGTCTCCTGAGCACTACGAATATCTGTAAAAGGTGTCAACCAAGCATAAATCATATGAGCTAAAGTGGCATGTTGAACACCAACCGTAACGAATTGATAGGCACCAGCTTCCTTATCTTCTGTGTCATTTACTTTAAGGACTTGGCGAATATCTTCCGAACCACCTGGAACCTCTATATAATAAGGCAAGGGCACTACAAATGCCAAGAAAGTCACAATCAAGGCCGCAATGACGTATAAGGGCCATCTAATCTTTTTTTCATTTCTTATTTCCTCCAAAATACTCTCGGGAACATAGCAGGCAATATCCTGACCAAACTTCAAAAGCTCTCTAACGCCTGATGAACTGATATAGAGATGTTCAGGTCGACTATGTAAATAAATAGTCTCTATATCAGAAGACAGCTGATGATTGTAGTAATCAAAACTGGCTTCATATTGCAAATCCGACGCATTCCTCAAACCACGCACTAGACAAGTAGCACCCAATCTTTTTGCAACATCGACCACCAATTCATCATGAGAAGCCACGACTTCAACATTTTCCAGATGTCCCAAAGCCTTTTCTAGCCCCCGTTTACGATTTTCGATAGGAAGAAATCCTTGTTTGTGGGGATTAAAAAAAATACCGACATAGAGCTTATCAAAGAGTCTGCTCGCCCGTTCAATGATATCCAGATGCCCATTTGTCATCGGATCAAATGAGCCTGTGAATAAGCCAATCTTATCTGACATAGACTGTCACCTTACTAATTCCATAAATCTTTTCCTTCCAGATACCCAGACAGGCAATTTCTTCTGGAAGTTCAACGGCCTTATCCGTCTCGCACACAACCATAACATCTTCAGAAAAAAGCTCTCTCTCAGCCATTTTTTCAATATCTGCTACGATTTGTTCCTTGGTATAGGGAGGGTCTAAGAAAACGAGGTCAAATTCCCCAGATACCTGTTCCAATGCCCTTTCTGCATCCATCTTGAGGAGTTGAAATTTTCCAACTTCCTTGGTCATCTGGATATTTTCAGCCACGATGGTCTGAGCCTTACGGTCTCGCTCCACCAAAACAGCACTGGACATGCCACGCGATACTGCTTCGATAGATAAACCACCACTACCTGCATAAAGGTCCAAGACTCGTCCCCCTTCAAAGTAGGGACCAATCATGTTAAAAATGGCTCCCCTAACCTTATCCGAAGTAGGTCTTGTTGTCTTGCCTTCTAGTGTCTTGAGGGGACGTCTCCCATAGATTCCTGATACGATTTTCATACTGTTTATTATACCAAATTATAGACAAAAAGAGAAAGAAAACCGAACCTTGCGGTTCGATTCTCTACAAAATATTTTCGTAAGTATCGCGGACTTCTTGAGGCCAAACACTTGTTTGCACTTCTCCGATGTGTCTCTTGCGAAGTAGGAACATGGCCATACGAGATTGTCCAATTCCTCCACCGATTGTCAATGGGAATAGGCCATTCAACAAAGACTTGTGCCATTCCAATTCCAAGCGGTCTTCATCACCTGTAATTTCCACCTGACGTCTAAGAGTTTCTTCATCTACACGAATTCCCATAGAAGACAACTCAAAGGCTCCACCTAAAGACTCATTCCAGACAAGAATATCACCATTTAGACCCTTGTAGCCATTCTCAGACTCGCTTGTCCAGTCATCATAGTCTGGTGCACGTCCATCGTGCGGTTTACCATCTGGCAACTCGCCACCGATACCAATCAAAAAGACGGCTCCAAATTCTTTACAAATCGCATTTTCACGTTCTTTCGGTGTCAAGTCTGGGTAGCGTTCTACCAATTCTTCTGTATGGATAAAGGTGATTTGCTTTGGCAAGATAGACTCGATGTCATAGCGAGCTTCAACAGCTAGCTCAGTCAGGCGAATAGCCTTATAAATCTTCTCAACTGTTTCTTTTAGATAAACGATGTTACGCTTACCATTTGGGATAACCTTCTCCCAGTCCCACTGGTCAACATAAACAGAGTGGGTTGCATCCAAGGAATCCTCATCTGGACGAAGGGCTTTCATGTGGACAAAGAGACCCTCTCCTTCACCAAAGCCAAAACGAGCCAAGGTGTGGCGTTTCCATTTAGCAAGTGAGTGCACCACTTCATAAGTAGCATCAGGGATTTGGAGAACCTTGACCGATACTGGATTTTCCACACCAGACAGGTTGTCCTGCATTCCGTCACCGACCTTACTCAAGATAGGACCTTGAACTTCGACAACTTCTAGCTTATCTTTCAAATACTGGGTAAAAGTGTTTTTGACAAAGGAAATTTCTTCTTGTTGATGGATAAAACTTTTCTTCATAGACAACTCCTCAAAAATTTAATAAACGTATTATACACCTATTTCCAAGAAAAGAAAAGAGAAAATTTAAAAAAATCAGTGTCACTCAAAACACTGATTTCATAGACCTTTTAGTCATTGCGACCAAAGATACGTAGAATACTTAGGAAAAGATTGATAAAATCAAGATAGATGCTGAGAGCCATTGACACCACCCAGCCTGTCGCTACACGACCTTGTGATTGTTCATAGGCGAGGCGAATCTTTTGGTTATCCCAAGCAATCAACCCTGAAAAAACCAAAACCATGGCTACGCTAATCATATAATCAAAGAAGCCACTAGCCAAGAAAATATTGACTACCATAGCAATCAGTAAACCAATGAGAGCTGCCATCATTGCTCGACCAATCCCACTCAAGTCTTTCTTGGTAAAGATACCAACTGCCGCCATGACAAAGAAGAGAAGGGCGCTCGATACAAAGGCAGATAAAACTGTACCCGGAGTATAGAAAGCCACCACAAAACTAAGGGTAAAGCCGTTTAAAACGGAGTAAAGTAAAAATACTGGAAGAGCAGCTGGACTATTTCTTGAAGCCATGCTACTGGCAACGAAAACCAAAGCCAACTCCGCAAAAGTAGCAATGGTCAACCAGAGACGCCCCTGCATCAACAAGTAAACCAACTGAGACTGAAAGACCGTCAACATAAGGCCTGATACCAAAGCAGATAGTCCGATTCCCAGACCAACAAAGGCATAAACCTTAGCGTAAAATTGATTGAGACCTGCACGGTCATGTATAATAGTGTGATTCATCCTTTTCTCCTTTTCTGTGAACATCTTTCCTTGATTATAACAAAAAAAGTTAAAATTAGCTTAAATGGAAGATTAAAATACCGGCTGCAACTGCAACATTCAAACTCTCGGCCTGCCCCTTCATGCTAATATGGACCAACTGGTCTGCACTTTCAGCCATAAGGGGACTAATTCCTTGACCCTCATTTCCCATAACTAGTACAAAATTTTCTATAGAAGGCAGTTCTCTGTAATCAACAGAATCTTTAGATAGGGTTGTTGCTAGCACTGGGATAGCTACCTTTTTAGTTTCGTCAAGAAGCGCTGGACTAGTCATCCGGTAAATGGGCAGATGGAAATGACTACCTTGCATGGAACGTAGGGTTTTGAGACTGTAGATGTCTGCCGACTTATCTGAAACAATCACTCCTGTAAAACCTGCTGCATCCGCAGTTCGAATGATAGTTCCTACATTACCGGGATCTTGCACATCTTCCAAAAACAAGAACTTGCCCTGACTCAAATCAGCTTGTCCTACTTCTTCTTTTTGAACCACCGCCACAATTCCCTGTGGAGTCTGAGAATCCGCCAAATCTAGCAAAATATCCTCTGACACCCAGACAGTTTGCGAAAAAGTAGCTAACTGATCTCGATAATTTTCTAGGGCAAAGATTTTCTCAATCGTCACTCCAGCTTGGACAGCTTCTTCAAACAAGTGCCAGCCTTCAATCAAATAGGCAGACTTGCGGTATTTTTTTTGGCGTAATTTCTTGGCATTTTTTACCACAGAATTGGCTTTTGAGGTTATAATAGTCATAGAAATATTATAACACAATCAAAGGGGGTTGGTATGCAAAAGGTTAGAATGATTGCCCAAGGTAGGGTACAGGGAGTCGGCTTTCGTTGGGGTGTTTACAGCTTGGCACTTGAAATTGGTGGCATCACAGGTCGAGTATGGAATAACGACGATGGCACAGTGGAAATCTTAGCCCAAGCAGACTCATCTGCTATCATGGCAAAATTTATCCAAGAAATCCGAAAAGGACCGACACCTTTTTCAAAAGTAAGCTACTTAGATGTCAAACTAAGCAACTTTCCTCCCTACTCTGACTTTAAAATCGCAAATTAGGTCTCCAGAACTATTGTATATTTTGTAAAAAAACAGTAGAATAGAAAGGTATAATTTTTAAAGAAGGAATAAAAACAGTGAAATCTATTAAACGTTTTGCATTCTCGGCTATGGGAGTGGCTATGTTGCTTGTCTTGACTGGCTGTGTCAATGTCGATAAAACCACAGGTCAGCCAACAGGATTTATTTGGAATACGATCGGAGCGCCTATGGCTGAAGCCATCAAGTACTTCGCTACTGATAAAGGTCTAGGCTTTGGTGTCGCTATCATTATCGTAACCATTATCGTACGCTTGATTATCTTACCACTTGGTATCTACCAATCATGGAAGGCAACGCTTCACTCTGAAAAGATGAACGCTCTCAAGCATGTCCTTGAGCCACACCAAACACGTCTCAAAGAAGCAACTACTCAAGAAGAAAAACTCGAAGCCCAACAAGCCCTCTTTGCCGCTCAAAAAGAGCACGGCATCAGCATGTTTGGTGGTGTAGGATGTTTCCCTATCCTCCTTCAAATGCCTTTCTTCTCTGCTATCTACTTTGCTGCCCAACATACTGAAGGGGTTGCTCAAGCAAGCTACCTAGGCATTCCTCTAGGTTCTCCAAGTATGATTTTGGTTGCCTGTGCTGGTGTCCTTTACTATCTTCAATCGCTCCTTTCACTTCACGGAGTAGAAGATGAAATGCAAAGAGAACAAATCAAGAAAATGATTTACATGAGCCCACTCATGATCGTCGTCTTCTCCCTCTTCTCACCAGCTAGTGTCACACTTTACTGGGTTGTCGGTGGTTTCATGATGATTCTCCAACAGTTTATCGTCAACTATATCGTTCGTCCAAAACTTCGCAAAAAAGTCCGTGAAGAACTAGCCAAGAACCCACCAAAAGCAAGTGCTTTCTCTAAACCAAGTGGACGAAAAGACGTTACCCCTGAACAACCAACTGCTATCACAAGCAAGAAAAAACACAAAAATCGCAACGCTGGAAAACAACGTTCGAGATAAGAAGAAAAAGGCTTAGCTGATTTGCTAAGTCTTTTTGCAAATCAAAAGCCCGATGTTTCCATCAGGCTTCTTTTCTATCCATGTACACGTTTCATATAATCTTGATAACTTTCGGTATCCATGAGTTTTTTAGCGTTCTTGACGCGATCTGCTGTTGGTGGTTTGACTCCTTCGAGGGAATATGGAATTCCAAGTTCACGCCACTTGAACTCACCCATGGTGTGATAAGGTAGAATTTCAAACTTATCAACATTTTTGAGGGTCTTGACGAACTTACCAAGTTCAATCAAGTCATCATCTCTGTCTGTCAATCCTGGAACTAGCACGTGGCGAATCCAGACAGGTTTTCCAATATCTGATAGATACTGGGCACAAGCCAAGATATTTTTATTAGTTTGGCTAGTGACAATCTTGTGCTGTTCTTCGTTGATTTCCTTGATATCCAAAAGAACCAAGTCAGTGACAGCCATGAGTTTGTCAAACTTCTCAAGGTAACGTGGTTTATTACGGAAAGGAAGAGCACAGGTATCCAAGGTACAGTGGATTCCTTGTTCCTTAGCCTTGGTGAAGAGAGCAATCAGGAAATCAATCTGCAAGAGAGCTTCTCCTCCACTGACTGTAATCCCACCCTTATTTCCCCAGAAACCACGGTAGCGCAAGGCCTCTGTCAAGACATCATCTACCGTCCGTTCACGTGACTTATTGGACTCCATAGCCCAAGTGTCTGGGTTGTGGCAATACTGGCAACGCATGTGACAGCCCTGCAAAAAGACAATAAAGCGAATACCAGGCCCATCTACTGACCCAAAGCTTTCTGTCGAATGCACCATTCCTGTCACTTGTCCATAATCAATTGTTTCTTCAGACATATCGTTACCTTCCTTGAAAACGTTTTATAGTTTTATTATATCACGACTTGAAGGAAAAACAAGATTTTTGCCTATTTTTTAGAAAGCAATCTGTTTTTCAATTTCATTTTCAATCTATTATCAGATTATTCTTCAAAATCGAAGCCATATAAGGTTGCAAAATAGTCCTCAGGGCGCTCTGCACGGCGGATTTGACGGGCTTTACCTTCTTCGGTATAGAGGATTTCCGCAGAACGTAATTTGGCATTATACTGGTAGCCCATTGAAAATCCGTGGGCACCTGTATCATGAATTACCAGCAAATCACCGATTTCTGTATGAGGCAGTTCGCGATTGACTGCAAATTTATCATTGTTTTCACAGAGTGAACCAACCACATCTACCGCTTCAGCTGGTCCATCTGGATGGGTCACGTTGCTAATATGATGGTAAGCTCCGTACATAGCTGGACGCATGAGGTTGACTGCTGAGGCATCCACACCTAGATAGGTACGGTAGGTTTCCTTCTTATGAGTCACTCTTGTGACTAGAGCACCGTGAGGTGCCAGCATAAAACGACCCAATTCGGTGAAAATCTTGACCTGACCAAGACCTGCTGACGTAAGAACTTCTTCATACACCTTACGAACTCCCTCACCAATCAAGGCGATATCGTTCGGCTCCTGGTCTGGACGATAATTAACACCAATACCGCCAGAAAGATTGATAAAGTCTAGCGAAATGCCCAACTTTTCCTTGATTTCAACAGCCAGTTCAAAGAGCTGACGAGCCAACTCTGGATAATAGAGATGGGTCACGGTATTGGACGCTAGGAAGGAGTGAATCCCAAAAGTCTTGGCTCCTTTTTCCTTCAAGATAGCAAAGGCTTCAAAGAGCTGGTCCTTGGTCATGCCAAACTTAGCCTCCCCAGGATTGTCCATAATGTCTGTCCCCAGTTCAAAAACGCCTCCAGGATTATAACGACAAGAGATGATTTCTGGAATGCCTGCTACTCTCTCCAGATGTTCAATATCTTCAAAGGCATCCAAGTTAATGGTCGCACCCAATTCACGTGCATAGGCGTATTCCTTGTCTGGCGTGTTGTTGGAAGAGAACATAATCTCAGAACCCAGAAAGTCCAGTTTATGGCTCATCAAAAGCTCTACATAACTAGAGCAGTCCACACCACAACCTTCTTCTTGGAGAATTTTCAAAATAGCTGGAGTTGGAGTAGCCTTAACTGCAAAATATTCCTTAAAGCCCTTGTTCCACGAAAAAGCTTGGTTGACGGCTCTTGCCTTCTCACGAATCCCCTTCTCATCATACAAGTGAAAGGGAGTCGGGAACTCGGCAACAATCGCTTCTAACTCTTCTCTATTGATAAATGGTGTTTTCATAAGCTTCCTTCTATTCTGTTTGCAAAGAAAGGCTGGGACAATCGTTCCAACCTTTAGTTCTATCTCTTCTTTATCTTCGTCAAAGATATTGCCAACCTCAACATCGATGGCTTGGTTCTTGACATCAATATTGGTTACCTTCAAGAGTGACTTGTAGTCAAACTGCTTTTCACGTTCTTCTTGGGCATTGTCCGCAAAGACCGCTACACCTGCCAGTTCTGAGTCGAACTCGCGCAAGAGACTAATCATACCATTGACCGTTCCGCCACCTTTCAAGAAGTCATCCACAATCAAGACACGGCTGCCTGCCTTAAGACTACGTTTTGAAAGGAACATTTTCTCGATACGGTCACCACTTGAACCTGAAACATAGTTGACGCTAACAGTTGAACCTTCGGTAATTTTCAGGTCACGGCGCACAATGACAAAAGAGACATTGAGGACATTGGCAACTGCATTTGCAAGTGGCACACCCTTAGTTGCTACGGTCATAACCGCGTCAATTTTTTGGTCCATAAAGCTTTTGGCAATAATACGACCAATATTTTTCAAGATGGCTGGTGTGCTAAGCAAATCAGACAGATAGATATAACCACCTGGCAAGATACGGTCACTTTCTGACAACTTGGTACGCAAGTCTTCAACCATTTCCTTAGCATCCTGACTCGAAATAGACGGTGTGAAGATGACACCTCCGCCAGCCCCAGTCACTGTCTGGATATGACCGATTTCAATTTCCTCAAAGGCGCGTTTGATAATGACGATATCTTCTGAGATGGATGATTTAGCAGACTCATACTTTTCAGCAAAAGTATTGAGACTAGTTAGTTTATAAGGATTATTAATCAAATAGTTGGAAATGACAACCATCCGATCACTTCTTCTTAATTTCATTTCTATTTCCTATTCCATTTTTATTCAAAAAATCAAAAAGCAAACTAGAAAGCTGGTCGCTGGTGGTTCAAAACACTGTTTTGAGATTGTCAATAGAACTGACAAACCCTGTAATATACCTGCATATATACATACGACAAGGCGATACTACCCTAGTTTGAAGAGATTTTCGAAGAGTATTCATTTTTGTCTTTTACTTATTATACCATATTCACATAAAAAAACGAACATTCTTATCCTAAAAAATGCTCATTTTTCTTAAATTATCAATCTAAATCTGGTTTATAGAAGGAACGATTATCCATAGCGAAGATTTTATTGGTCATCTCTCCTTTATCCACCAAAGCCAGAGCTGTTGACATCATCATCATGCTTGCATCCAGATTGTCAATCATATGGATAATCTCTGCCTCCATAATACGTGGACGGACTGGACTTCCATATTCAAGCAAGCCGTGGTGACTGAGGATGACATGACGAAGCAAAACGACTTCTTCCTTGGTATCATCGATGCCGAGTTCCATAACTGTCTTGGTAATTTCGCTATCAATGAGAGCGATATGTCCAAGAAGATTACCTCGCACTGTGTACTCTGTCTGGTCTGGCCCCGTCAACTCGATAACCTTAGCTAAGTCATGCAGCATAATCCCCGCATAGAGCAGGCTCTTATTGAGCTGAGGATAAACTTCGCTAATAGCGTCTGCCAAACGTACCATGGTCGCCGTATGATAAGCCAACCCCGTTTCAAAGGCATGGTGGTTGGTCTTGGCAGCTGGATAGGAGTAGAATTCCTTATCATACTTGGTGTAGAGATTTCGGACAATCCGTTGCCAGACAGGATTTTCAATTTTGAAAATCATTTGCGACATGTAGTCACGAATTTCCTTGACATCAACTGGTGACTTGACCTTGAAATCGGCTGGGTCATTGGGTTCACCAGCTTGAGGCAGGCGGAGAGTAATTTGATTGACTTGAGGGGTATTGTTATAAACTTCTCGGCGTCCTTTCATGTGGACAACCTTACCTGCGGTAAAGGCCTCAATGTTATGAGGTTGGGCATCCCAGAGCTTCCCATCAATCTCGCCACTATCATCTTGGAAGGTAAAGGCTAGGTAGTTTTTCCCAGCTCGAGTTTGCCTCAGGTCAGCTGATTTGATTAGGTAAAAGCCTTCAAATAGCTCATCTTTTTTCATGTGACTAATCTTCATATTCTTCCTCATTTTCTTGAAAATGGAGTAGATCAAGCGCAGGCTCACCTTCTGACAACTCAATGTGACGGAGCGTCCGCTCGATAGCTATGGTACGACGGTTTAATAATTCATCAATATTGCCAGAGGCATGTTGGAGATGTTTTTGTGCCTTGACCAGAATACCACCAAACTTGCCAAACTCGGTCTTGACACTGGCAAGAGTCTTGCTGATATGGTCGGCACTCTTTTGGATATTAAGGGTCTTGAAACCAACTGATAGAGAGTTAAGAAGGGCTGATAGGGTACTTGGTCCTGCAACAATAATCTGTTCTTCCCGTCTCAAATCATCAAAGAAGACCGGATTGCGCACAATCTCTGAATAAAGACCTTCTGTCGGAACAAACAAGATTCCAAAGTTGGTTGTCCGAGGTGGTGCTATGTACTTGTTCCTAATATCCCTAGCAAAGCGCTTGACGCTTGCTAGGAGTGACTTACGACAGCGTTCAATCTCATCCTTGTCACCTGTCTCATAGGCTTCTTCCAAGCGGTAATAATCTGCCAGTGGAAACTTAGAGTCAATTGGCAGATAGACGTATTCTTGGTCGCCTTGTCCGGGTAACTTGATGGCATACTCCACTCGTTCACTAGAGTTTTCAACCGTTGCGTATTCTCGTTCGTACTGGGCAGGTGTCATGATGTCTTCAATAATTTGCCCCAGTTGCAATTCTCCCAGAATCCCTCGCGTCTTGGTTCCAGAGAGAACCTTGTTAAGAGCTCCGACATCACGGGCAACTGTCTGCATTTCTCCAAGGCCACGATTGACAGACTCCAGTTGTTTAGAAACTGTCTCAAAGGAAGCCTGTAAGCGTGTCTGCAAGGTCTTTTCTAGTTTTTCCTCGACCGTCTGGCGCATTTGTTCCAAACGTTGCTCATTTGATTCCTGCAAGGCTTGGAGACGTTGGTCTGTCTTGTCTCTAGTTTGGAGGAGATTATCTGTCATTTCTTGACGGACTTGGGTCAGACCTTGGTGCAATTCAATCCGCACTTCTTGCAAACGGTCGCTGACAACCACTTCCAAATCTTTTTGGTCTAACTGGCTGGCTTGTCTGGCTTGGTCAAAGCGGTAATCCAACTGGTCTGACAAATGATCTGCCTGATCCTCCAAGCTCTTACTTAAGTGTTTCTCCTGCCTATCCTGCCTTTGCCAAATCAGAAAGAGACCAGCTAGATTGGCAATTAATAATAGAATAAGTAAACTTTCCATCCTACCTCCTGTCCTTGCTATGCAGTACGACCACATAACCATCTGGGCAAGTTACCGACACTTCCCTATCTATATATTCGTTAGAAGCGTACACTTTTTTAAAGAAAAAATTTTCCTCTGTCAACTCATACTTGGCTCCAAGAATAGTCAGCTGGCTATCCCGAACTGGCATAAAGGCTAGATAGTCGTAGTCTGAACGAGGTTCTAGCTGACTGATTCCTTCTGGACAATAAGTAATCAAGTTTTGCCCATCCTCAATTTCTATTTGATGCATATAGGGTGCCAACTTAGGATTGCTAGGCAGAAAGACATTGGCCAACATATGGTCAATACGGCCACCCAAGGCACCGAAAATAGTAACCTGAGCCTGAGGATTTTGCTTAAAGATGGTCAAGAGAGCCAATTCCAAATCAGTATCATCTTTTTCTGGCCGGGCTTGGACAAAATACTGGGCACGTTTTTGAATCACCTGTCGCTCTTCTTCCGTCACAGAATCAAAATCTCCGACTGCTAGAGCAAGAGGCAAATCTTCTTCCAAGATCCAGAGCGAGCCTCGATCCACACCAACAAAACCATCAAAGTCCGTCCGATAATGACCGCGGTCTCCGCCTGCAAAAACGGCAACCCTAGTCCAGTTGTTTTCTGAGAGTTTGTACTCGCTCATTGACATCTCCCTTAAAGACATAGGAACCTGCTACAAAAACGGTCGCACCAGCTTCTTTGGATTGAGCAATAGTTTGGTCATCAATCCCACCATCCACTTCAATCTCAAAGTTCAAACCTTTTTCATCACGAAGGGCAACCAGCTCACGAACCTTATCCATGGTTTCTGGCAGAAAGGCTTGACCACCAAATCCAGGGTTAACTGTCATGACTAGGACTTGGTCAACTAGATGAAGCACATGCTTAATCGCTTCAACTGGTGTACCAGGATTGATAACAACTGATGGCTTGACACCGAGTGAACGAATCTTTTGGAGGGCACCATGAATATGAGGCGTTGCTTCCACATGGATACTAATAATATCCGCACCTGCACGCACAAAGTCCTCTAAATGATGCTCAGGGTTTGACACCATCAAGTGGCAGTCGAAAACCATCTTACTATGAGGACGAAGAGCTTCGACCACACCCGCACCAAAACTGATTTGCGGCACAAAATGACCATCCATAATATCGATATGGGCATACTCTGCCCCAGTTGCTTCTAGGCGTTTAATTTCACGTTCAAAGTTGGCATAATCTGCTGCCAGAATTGACGGAGCAATCTTGTATTGAGACATAGGTTTCTCCTTATTTTGGAATTTTTTTGCTGACTTTTTTATAGGTTTCTCTGCGATTTTCAATTTCGCTGAGGAATTGCAGGTAGTTGTCAAAACGGAAGGGTGCAATGGTACCTTCTTCAACTGCTGGCTTGACAGCACAGGACGGCTCATGGGTATGGGTACAAGTACGGAATTTGCAGTCTCGACTGACAGTGGCAATCTCTGGAAAGGCCTGATTGAGGTCTTCAGCCGTTGATACTTCATAATCCAGTGATGAAAAGCCTGGTGTGTCTGCGATTTTACCCCCATTGAGGTTGTAAAAACTAACAGCTCGAGTGGTATGACGCCCGCGACCCAGACTGTCTGAAATTTCTCCCGTTTCAAGATTAAGATCTGGTGCGATTTTATTGAGAAGAGTTGATTTCCCAACACCCGTCTGCCCCATAAAGACCGTAACCTTGCCTGTTAACAAAGGCAGGAGTTCCTCTTTACTGGTCACAAAGTCATATCCGATGTCACCATA
Source organism: Streptococcus pneumoniae (assembly GCF_001457635.1). Classification (NCBI taxonomy): domain Bacteria; kingdom Bacillati; phylum Bacillota; class Bacilli; order Lactobacillales; family Streptococcaceae; genus Streptococcus; species Streptococcus pneumoniae. The sequence continues at coordinate 769,438 of NZ_LN831051.1, read as the reverse complement.
GGTCTGCTGGTAAAAATCCAGTTCTCCCCCGTCTTCCAACAAATCCATTTTAGAAATATAGACGATGGGATGAATACCCTTATGCTCCAAAAGAACCAAGAAACGATCCAGCAAATTGCTGTTAAAATCAGGTTCCTTGACAGACATGATTACTACAGCTTGGTCGATATTGACAATAGGCGGACGGACCAGACTGTTTTTCCGTTCGTGAATCTTGAGAATATAGCCTTCTGAATTTTCCTCGGCAGAGAAATCTACCCAGTCCCCAACGTAAGGGGTATGCCCTTTTTTACGGAAATTCCCACGCGCGCGTGTTTGATAGACTTGGCCATCACTCTCTACATAGTAGAACCCAGCCAAGGCTTTAATGATTTGTCCCTGCAAAATAACTCCTTTAAAATTGTTAGTTCCATTATAACAAAAAAAAGCTATTTTAGCTTAGCTTCTCTTTACAATTTCGATAAGTCTATTCTAAAAGAAAAAGATACACTCACGCTTTAGATACCAAGTTTTATACAAAAATAACGAATCTACCTCCTTATATAAAAACAGGCGAACAGAGAGCCTAAAACTCCCTGTTCGCTTTACTTTTTCTGTGTGTAATAGAAAAAACCTAATAAAGCAAGACAAAAAATATGAATATAAACTCCATACATCATGTGGGGAAAGACAGACTCTATAAAATAGCCTGGTAGATAGATGATTGGAAATTGATAGAAATCATAGGTCGTTAGAGATAGTAAACAAAGAACATACATAAATACTGCTACAATTAGAACCCATCCTTGCTTTCGCCATAGAAAAATCATCAATAAGAACAGACAAAGTAGATAGATTGACCAATTTCGCAACATAAATTGAAAACCATAAATCATACTTTCAGTCGTTTCTCCATCAATCACATCAACTACTTTATAGAAAGGTAAACAATAGCTCACTAAAAAAAGAAGGGGACTAATTATTTTTTTCATATTCTCTACCATGGATTATTTTGCAAGTAAGCTGACCATCTATCTCCATATCGAATCAAATTAACAGTATAATTAGTTACTACCCGATTTTCACCTGGTCCAACCTTAGAAAAACCTGTGCTATACTCCCAACTACTTCTTGCACCTGGATGAAACCATTTTTGCTGGGATGAATACCAACCACCTTGTCTAACTTCCACACTTGAAGATTCTATTTCGATATCCCTTTCATGGAAGTCAACTCCTCCACTTATTTTAGTAATATTTTTTTGTACACCTCCATCATAACTCACCCAGTGAACAACAGTATACAATTCCACACTATAAGTACTATCAAACTGACTTTGATGAGTAGTAATGTTTTGAGTATAAGCGTGCACTTTCTGTATACCAAAAATATGGTCTAATATATTCGTTGGTTTAGCAAGCTTATTGTAACCCTCTTCAACAAAAGTAGCCTTCTCTAAATCAGCGGTATAAACAGTTTTTCCTTGTACTACTTGATTGTTTATAGAAGTAATACGGCTATCCACAACAATGGGGGCCACCATATCTCCATCGCTAGTTTCTATTTTAGCTGCCTCTTTCACCTCATATACAACTCGATTTTCTTCAGACTGAATCACTTCTACCCCATTTTTTTCAGGTATAGATAATCTAGTTTGCCCATTAGAAACCGTTATATTTGGACCAATATTCTTCTCATTTGCATAAGTCGCAATAGGAAATCCTGATAGAACCACTGCACACATAAGGCTATTGACTAATTTTTTTCTCATGAATATATCCTTCCCATTTTCAAGAGGAGTAAAAATAGCTAATATAAGATGAACGTTTCCTTATATTTCAGAATAGGATATCTATCTGAAAGCAATTCACACTCCTATAGGTAACTGTTCCAAATCTTGGCTACATATATTTCAATAGTTTGCTACAAAAAACTCCTTTCTAAGTCTATTGAACATGCCCTTATTCACCTACTAATATATCACAAAAATAAATAAATACAAGACTGTTTTTTCTACTAGTTTTATGATAGAATAGTATTGTTAGGGTAAATTTCATATATAAATGTCGAGTGAAAAATCGATGGAGCAGAAATCGGTAGACAAAGACTCGATTTCGTTGGTCCAGCCCCACAAGGCTAATCAGGTATTTCACGAGTTTAAAAATCTAATGAAGTGCCCAATCAACTACTGATTCATTGATTTAATACGAACTATAGTGGATTGAACCTAGAAATAGTACACTAAGGATTCTAAAACGTTTCTAGAAATTAATTTGACTTTCCTAATCTCTTTGTTCATATCTTATTTCAATCTACTATATATACCAAAATGCTGGGACAAAAGTCTTTAAAATCAGAGAAACGCATATTATCAGGTGTTGGAAAACCTTGATAATATGCGTTTTATCATAGAAAGATCTACTTCATTTTTTACTAAAATTAAGTTTTTGTCCCTGCATCTTAGAGTCCTTGCCCTTTAAGTGCATCTGCTAGGCTGGCAAACTCTTCCAAGCTGAGAGCTTCCCCACGCACACTTGGTGACAAGCCTGCTTGGTCCAAAGCCTTGGTCAGCTTGTCCTTGACCTCTTCAGTCTTGCCAAAGTAACCTGTCAAGTTATTCCACAAGGTCTTGCGGCGATGGGTAAAACTAGCCTTGGAAACCTTAAAGAAAAAGTTCTCGTCTTCCACTGCTACAGCTGGCACTGGACGGCGCACCATTTTCAAGATGGCTGAGTCTACATTTGGTGCTGGCACAAAGACTGTACGCGGCACGATAAAGGCAACCTTGGCTGTCATGTAATACTGCACAGCGATAGACAAGCTACCGTAAGCCTTGGTATTTGGTTGAGCCGAGATACGGTCCGCCACTTCTTTTTGCATCATGACCACAAACTCACTAAAAGGAATGCCACTCTCGATTAAGTGCATGAGAATAGGCGTTGTGATGTAGTAAGGCAAATTAGCCACTACCTTGATTGGCAGGTCAGGATTTTTGAAATTCTGGATATGTTGCGCCAAATCGACCTTGAGAATGTCCTCGTTGACTACAGTCACATTGTCAAAATCACGCAAGGTATCTGCCAAAATCGGTACCAAACGATGGTCGATCTCAAAGGCCATAACTTCTGCTGCACGCTCAGCCAAAAACTCGGTCAAGGCACCAATACCTGGCCCGATTTCAATGACATTGACCTGGTCATCAATCTCAGCCGTATCCACGATTTTTTGTAGGATATTGGTATCCGTCAAGAAATTTTGCCCAAAGGACTTTTTAAAGGTAAAACCGTGACGCTCCAGCACTGCCTTGGTCACGCTATAATCTGCAATTCTCATCTATTCTCTTTTCTATTATCTGTTACTACTATTGTAACACATTCCCCTTGTATTTTGGGGGTGAAAATCATACCAAAAAACTATCTTTCCTCATGAAGAAAGATAGTCTTGGAAATCTTTAAAAGTGGCCTTAGCGCTTCTCTCGAAACATACGTTCATACTCTTCGAAAATCTCTTCAAACCACGTCAGCTTCACCTTGCCGTACTCAAGTACAGCCTGCGGCTAGCTTCCTAGTTTGCTCTTTGATTTTCATTGAGTATCAAAAAAATCAGCTTCTTGATAACTTCGATTTTCGGGTAGGGTCAAATCCACATCCTCCTCCACATCATCCACTGTCAGTTCAACCGTTTGAGGTAAATTTTTCAAACGATAATGCTTTTGCCTTTGCCCTTCACTACTAGCAAAATCAAGCAAATAGCCATGCACTCGGATTTGAACCAAAAGGAGATGATTGGTCATATTTTCCATGATGAGGATATCTTATAAACCACCTCTGGCACTAGGATAATCAGATACCCTGCGAATACGGATTTTTTCACACATGAGCAAGTTTCCTCATATCAATGATTTCATCAGCCTTATTCCAGACTAGGGGATTATGGGTCGCAATGATGATAATTCGATTTTCATCTTTCAAATCCACCAAGAGATTCATAACCTCCTCTGAATTTTCAGGATCAAGAGCTGCTGTTGGTTCATCTGCCAAAATCAAGGGTGGATTTTTCAAAATAGTTTTCGCAAGGGCAACTCGTTGGGCCTCTCCCCCAGATAAAGTATAAATTTTTTGTTCTAAATCCAAATACCCTAGATTAACTTTTTCTAAAGCCCCCACTTGCCTTTCCAAACGTTCTACTTTTGAGATTTTCTGACCAACAAAACCCAAATCCAAATTTTCTTTGATTGATTGGTTTTCTAAGAGGCCAAAATTTTGAAAGAGATAGCCCATCTGATCTCGAAAATACTCACGAGTGGGAATGGTTTTTAAATCTTTCCCCTGATAGAGAACCCTTCCTCCATCTATCTTTTCTAGCTTTCCCAAGATATTCAGCAGCGTCGTCTTTCCGCTTCCACTCTTTCCGATTAAGGCATAAACCTTGCCCTTCTCCAGCTTGAGATTCAAACCAGAGAAAATCGCGCGGTCATTAAATTTCTTTTCCAATCCTTGAATATCAATCATCTTATTTTCCTTTCAATACTGCCATGCTACCAGCTTCTTCTTTTTTGTCCTGCCTTACTAAAATCAAGAGGGCGTTAAGCGTAAACAAAGCTACAACTAGAGCGCTAATCAAACCATCTCTTGTCAAAATACTAGATAGGACTAGGCCAAGCAAGAGAACTCCTCCTTGCGCCAGTAAATACTTGCCATGAAGCTCATAGATTGTCATACCAGCAAGACGTTTAATCATAAGCTCCCGTCTGAACTGCTCAAAATAGAGAAGATTCATGGAATCAAATAACAAGATAGCCGTAGACAGGGTCAAAATCGTCCCAATAAGGAGAGAGTAAAACTCTACCCGTTTGTCATTTAGTACCTTGGCAAAAATAGCTGGCTTTTTACCAAGTAAGAAACCTTGTGATACAGACCTTGCTCTTTTAGAGCTGTGATGCTGTCTCCATATCGATCTAGTTTCAAGGCACTATTAGCCGTAGTTCCCCACAACATCCCTGCAACAGGTCTTGTTCCAGTCGCTTGCGGCGTTAGAACTACAATAATCGGATCTTTTAGGTACTGGCGTGTTGTCTTGTACCCATCATTATAGAGGAAACGTTCCTGTCCTGTTTCTGTAAAAGCTAGACTTACCTGTGGGAGGTAGTATTTCTGACTCGTCACTTCTACACTTTCAGATGAAAAGTTTTGCAGGTAATCTGTAAACAATCCTTGGTAGTAGGCAGACTGCTCTCGCAAGCTCTCAGGCAAGATCAGCCCAAACTCTCCCTCAGACAAGTTTTGCATCTTGTCCATAAACTCTGAAGAAACGGTAATCTTTTCTTCTATCAGATAGCGTGGTGAGACATAGATAACATTCCCTGACGGTGTGTAGTCACTGAGACGATTGCCATCTAGGTCCACTTCTGCTCCGTCTGAGAAATTGTCAACATTGCTCATAATATAAAAAGAGTCTGTATTGGCTAACCGTTCTTCAGTAAATGTCTGCCACTCACGATTATCCTTACGCGTTCCTTCTTCATCGGCAAATGCACTAGACCAACCAAAGGATAGACGGTAACGGTCTGAGGACTGGCTCCATTTATTGCTAGCTCTCTCCATTTCCTGCATTTCACGGTAGTGGGGTAGGAGAGCTGTCGCACTCGATCCGACCACCAATACAGCTAAGAGTTGCCCCACCATCATCAATGTCATCATACGTTTGAGAGGGAGTTTCCCTTTCAATAGATCCACCAGACTATTTTCCTGTAAACCAAGTAGATAGACGACACTTAGTAAGGTAGAAATCCCTGCCAGGGTCAATCCATAAAGTAGAAGAGCAATGATGACCAGTTGCACCGTTGCCATAAACAAGACACCTTGATACCAGAGAATCCCCAATCCCAAAAGACTGGATACCAGCACTGAGCAGATAAACTGTCTCACATCTTCTAACACTGGTCTGAGAGCAACTCCAAACAAGCTCTCACCAGCTATTAAGCGAATCCCTGCCTGACGAAGGGATTTGATCCGATAAATCAGGGTCAGACTCATAAAGGTCAGCAGAAAAATAGCTAAACTCAGTAGCACCATAGGGGTGGCCGCCAATAGTAAGACTATCGAAAATGGATCTTCTCCATTCGAAACAAAGCCTTGATAGCCAAGTTCTTTCAAGGTGGTCTGTAAGCTCACTCCATCCAAACTTCCTGACACAATCAAGTAAGACCCTAATAAATCACTCGTTTCTGCACTCTCCTTGGAGGAAATGGTCAGACCTTCTGGAAGCTCTCCCTCACCATAAGTGGCATAGGTAAAGAGTGTTTCTCCAGCTTCATTTGGCTCAACGATTCGACGGGCGATGAGACTATTATGCTCTACCGCCAAGTGACTCAAAACCTCTGTCACCTCTTCGCGACTAGCTACTGGTTGATTTATCATCATTCCTGTCACATCAACAGAAGGATAGTTACCAAATAAAATCTCTTCTCGATGGTCAACGGAAGTTATCACCATATAAAGCGATACCAATACCATTGAAATCAAAATAAATAAACGTTTCATCATTTCCTCCAAAAAGTTACTTGGTCACTTAGTGAGAAGGTGACCACAGTCACTGCGATGTTAAGAAGCTTATTAAGTTCTTTCTACTAGCAACATCTTCAAATACATTATATCCGTTTTTTCAAGAACTATCAAGGACATCAATGTCCTTAAAATCTAACCATTTCGTGTCATTTTTAGCTTATATCTAAAAAAACAGCCCTAAAGACGAACTTTAGAACTGTTTTGATGCGAGAACAAGGACATTTTTGTCACTGATTCACTATGTTTATAAATATTTTTTGACATCCTCTTGCCATTCCTCTGTCAATTTCTTTACTAGAAATTCATCTCCAATTAGCTGCGCAAATGTTTTAGAAGACTGATAAAATGATTCAGCTAAACTAAAATCTCTTTCTTCTCTTAATGCTTGCTTCCACAAAAACATAAATACAAGAGGTTTCTTTTGATAATCTTGAGTTTTATCCATAATTTCTTGTAAACACGATAGATAATCATTAAAACAATCAGTTACTCCTACCTTTTCAAGACAACACATTCCTGAAATAAGAGTATCTCTAATTATAAAGAAGTTTTCTAATTTAGTTACCTTTTTCTGTTCCAAAAGAAAGAGCATTAGCTTTTCGATTTGATTTATAAATTTGGCAAGATCTTTTCTAATGAGCATTTGATAAAAAAACAAACGAATCAACAACATATCATTTGTTGAATAAACTTCTTTTTCTATGATCTGAGGCATATGTTCCTCAAGTATTAACTCTGCATATTCAGGCCTTCTAGTTCTAGAAGTATCCAAACACGCCTGCAATACTTCACATGCTAATTGTTCTTCTTTAGGAAGATTATCAAAGTATGTTTTATAAATCTCTTCCAAACACGCTTCCTTCTTATCGTACTCCTCTTCTTTACCATAGATTGGTTCACGTAAAATCTGGTATTTCAATTCTAAATAAGCAGGAGGAAGAGCTGAAAAATCCGGCATAAGGCTATAAACTGGAACTCCTAGCCGGCGAGCAATATAGTCTAACTTGGGCAAACTCGGTTGCGAAGCTCCACTTTCAATTCGCGACAGTTGACGAACTGTCAGTTCTTGCTCATCTCCACAAAAATCTGGACGACTAATTCCTTTTTCTATCCGAATCTCTTTAATTTTTTGACCAATTAACATCAGACGCCTCCTCTTCTACCTGCTTCGAAAAATACTGTGAAACTTAAAAAATTGTAACGGCTACATCTTTCCTACTCATAAGATTTCATAGCTTCTTCCACTTCTGCCAAAGTAACCCCAAACAACTCTAGGCGTTTGAGGAGTTGCTTGCCGTTGGAATAGCCGATTCGGAGAGTCTCTCCGAGATATTCTCTACGCTTACGGCTGTCTGCCCCTGCTAGAAAACCAAGGCGAATCAAATCGCTACGACTAATGTCAAACTGACTCTCATGTTCAAATTGTTCTGTCACCTGAGCTAGAGCCGTTTTCAGGTCTTCATAGCTGGCATGCTCAATTCCCAGAGAACGCCCCTTGGTCTTGGACTTGGGAACAGCTTCATCTCGCTTGAGAAAGGCATGCTGAACTGTTGGAATGACCGTCATGATCATGCGCCGAATCCGTTCCCCATTAAAATCTGGGTCTGTAAAGACAATGACTCCATGACGTTGGTGCAGGCGCTGAATCCGCTCTATATCCTGATCATTGATGGCAGAACCTCGAGTCTCATAGGTCTCCACATCGAAATAACGCTTGAGATTGACCGTATCATCACGCCCTTCAACCACAATTACTTGGGAAATTTTCTCTTTCATTACTTGCTGTCCAATCCAAAAATGCGTTCTGCATTTGCAGTCGTTGCCGCCGCTAGCTCTTCTGTCGTCATACCACGCAAGTCAGCGATAAAGTCGACCACATAGCGAGTATAGGCTGTTTTATTTTCACGGCCACGCTTGGGTACAGGTGCTAAGTAAGGCGCATCTGTTTCCACCAACATCTTGTCCAAAGGTAACTCTTTAGCTGCTTCTTGGAGGTCAGTTGCCTTCTTGAAAGTCACCACTCCTGAGAAGGAAATGGTCATACCAAGATCCACAAACTTCTCTGCCCACTCAAGCGTCCCTGAAAATGAATGCATGATACCACCACGAGGACCAACGCCCTCACTCTTGATAATCTCATAGGTATCTTCCAGCGCATCACGGGTATGGACAACAAAAGGCAAATCCAAGTTCTTAGATAGCTGAATCTGACGGCGAAAAACCTGCTCCTGCACCTCTTTGGGCGCTGTCATCCAATGGTAGTCTAAGCCAATTTCACCTAAAGCCACAACCTTGGAATGTTTTAACTTATCCAACAAGTAAGCCTCAACTTCCTCTGTATAAGTACCAGCTTCTGTAGGATGCCAACCAATAGTCGCATAGAGCTGCTCATACTCATCTACCAACTCCAAGGCATGCTCAATCGTCGGTTTATCAAAACCAACAATATTCATCTGTGTCACACCCATCTCATCAGCCAAGGCAATTTCTTCTGCCTCACGACCTGCAAATTCTTCTACATTCAAGTGTGTATGTGTATCAAAAATCATCTCTTCTAACCTCGTTTTCTATCTTCTATTATACCAAAAAAGAGGAGGGGCACCTAATTTTTCGGTTTCCCCTCCTCTCTTCAATAAAGAGCTATTCTGCTATCTTTTCTATCCGATATTGCCCATCTCCTATTCCACAGTTAGAGACAGAAGAGATTGGCTACATTGATAGAATATTCCTATTCAGCTAAAGTATGTGATTATCTTGGGTTCTCACTTTTCTCACCCATCACTAGGATTGATGACTTCTCAAAATCCCCCTTATAATCTAACTTTAAGTAGAGAATAGAATTTTCTAGCTGTTCTATTTTCTACGTCTAGTCTTTCTTCCTAGCAAAGCAAAACCACTTGTTGCCACCACTAGACCAAGACTAGCAAGTGCTGCACTTGATGCTGAACCTGTGTTAGGTAATTGTTTGCCAGCAGGTGACTGGTAGGTAACATCTTGCATTGTTCCTGCAGTTGCTTGCGGTGCACTTGTTGTCTTAGGAGCAGCATTAGGAGCCACTGGTCTCTTAGGAACTGCAACCATGGCAATGGCTTGCACTCCAATCGTTTCTGCTTCCTTCACATCTTCCATAGTTTTCGCATTTTCAATCTCTTTGAGAGCTGCTTGTTTTTCTGCTTCCACTCTTGCTAAAAGTTCTGCTTTTTCTTTATCAGAAAGCGGTGCGCCTTTGATTTCATCCTGCTTGTTCTTGGCTGCTTTTTCAATGGCATTTTTAGCTGATTCTTTTTCAGTAGCTAATTGCTTAGAAGCTTGTGATTGAGCTGAGTTTTGTGAACCTGTGTGAACTGGTCCACCTGCCTGGCTACCACCGCCTGCATTCGCATTAGCATCTGATCTTCCAGTATTGCCTCCCTTATCTCCACCTGGTGTAGTTTCTAGCTTATACTCTGGTGTAGCTTCTTGAGTTACAGATTCACCTTTCGCAGATTGTTGAACTGTATCTTTTCCTAGAATCGTCACTACTGAACCATCTGGGAATGTGATTGTTGCTGTACCATCTCCAGCTACATTGATTGTCGCTCCGTCTAATGCTGAACCATTTGCTTGTAAAATAGCAACCTTAACTTTTTCTTCATCTGTTAAATGAGTTATATCTTTTACATCTACTCTTTGAGCAGGTGCTTTAACAGTTGATTTTTCAGCAGTCGGTTTAGTACTATCTTGTGCTTTTGGATCTTGTGCTACCAATTGATTTCCTGGAATTGTAATAGCTGAACCATCTTTAAAGACGATTGTCGCTGTACCATCTCCAGCTACTTCAACTTTATAGTAAAATAAAATAATAACAGGACAAATCGATCAGGACAGTCAAATCGATTTCTAACAATGTTTTAGAAACAGAGGTGTACTATTCTAGTTTCAATCTACTATAACATCGCTTCCGAATCCATTTGCATCTACTGAACTTTTTTACAAAAATAAAAATCAGTAGACTCGAGTTCCTACTGATTTTTGATAGAATTCGTTTGGATTATGCAGCCAAAACTTTGCGTCCTTTACGACGACGAGCTGCCAATACGCGACGACCATTTTTAGTTGACATACGGTTACGGAATCCGTGTTTGCGCGCACGACGAAGTTTACTTGGTTGATAAGTACGTTTCACGATGAATACCTCCTCATAGATTTTGTATTCGTTTAGCCGGCTATAAAGTGATCAGTTACTAAACATACTTTACTATTCTATCTGATTCTTTCACTTTTGTCAATAGCTCTAGGCAAATGTTTCCAGCTTTTTCGAATGCAAGCCCTATCTACGATACTGTTTCAAGAAACGAGTCATCTTTTCTTGGATTTGGGCTAACTCATCAACACGAGGAAGGTAAACGATACGGAAGTGGTCTGGTTCCTGCCAGTTAAAGCCTCGACCATGAACCAAGAGAACCTTTTCCTGCTTCAAGAAATCAAGGACAAACTGCTCATCATCATCGATACGGTACATATTGCGGTCGATTTTTGGGAAGATATAGAGCCCCGCCTTGGGTTTAACGGCAGACAAACCTGGAATATCTTGAATGGCATTATAGATGAAATTTCTTTGCTCGTAGATTCGTCCACCAGGAAGAAGCAATTCATCGACTGATTGGTGACCCCCCAAGGAAGTTTGTACGACTTGTTGGGCCAAAACGTTAGAGCAAAGGCGCATATTGGACAGCATATTGAGCCCTTCGATATAGCCCTTAACATGAGTCTTAGGGCCAGACAAGACCATCCAACCCACACGGAAACCTGCTATGCGGTGGGATTTTGACAGACCATTCATGCTGACACAGAAGACATCTGGTGCCAAGCTCGCCACAGGCGTATGCACATGTCCGTCCATTACCATGCGGTCATAGATTTCATCCGCAAAGATAATCAAATCGTTTTGACGGGCAATCTCAATAATCCCCAGCAAGAGTTCCTTAGGATAAAGGGCTCCAGTTGGGTTATTTGGATTGATAAGGACAATTGCCTTGGTATTGGAAGTGATTTTTGACTTGATATCGTCAATATCTGGGTACCATTCCACAGCTTCATCACAGATATAGTGAACGGCATTTCCTCCAGCTAGGCTGACAGCCGCCGTCCATAGAGGATAGTCTGGCATTGGCACTAAGACCTCATCCCCATTGTCCAAAAGCCCCTGCATGGACATGACAATCAACTCACTGACACCATTTCCAAGGTAAATATCATCAATATCTACGTTTGGGAATTTCTTCAGCTGGCAATACTGCATGATGGCCTTACGGGCTGAGAAAATCCCTTTGGAGTCAGAATAGCCTTCACTATCACGCGCATTCATAATCAAGTCATGAATGACCTCGTCTGGCGCTGTAAAGCCAAATTCTGCTGGATTTCCTGTATTCAGACGTAAAATCTTTTCTCCATTCGCTCGCATCCGCATGGCTTCTTCCAATACAGGACCACGGATATCATAAGCAACATGCTCTAACTTACTAGACTTGTTATATTCTTTCATCTTGTTTCCTCAATTCATCAGGATAGTAACATTATACCACTAGAAAGAGAATGCGACAAGTTTACTGAAATGTGTTACTAGTTTCGTATAGAAGAAAAACCTTGCTAAAGGCGAGGTTAAGAACGTAGAGATAGCAGGTATTTTGCAAAGACACATCACATACCAAAAGATAAACCTAGAAAAAGCAAGCCTAGAAAGGAGTCATAAAGAAGATTAAACATGAGGAAAAGCCCCCATATCATCAAGTAATCCCAACGCCCACTTCGTTTTGCAACTAGAAATAAGATTAGATGGTAGAGTACATGAAAGACTAAAAATCCAATAAAACCTGGATAAATAAGCGGTACCAAACTCTCTAATTGCCAGATCATGATCACTTCTACCAAGACTGAAACTAGGATAATTCCATAATACAGGAAATTTGATTTTTGAAAAGAGTTTTTCATCATTCTCCCTTCCTTCACTTCTTTCCTGCTATCCTTTCTTTTATTTTATCATATATTTATATAGATTTTAAGCCCTAATATTCTTTTGAAAAATACTTTTTTTGCTTTACTTCTATAGTGAAAAGGTTTACAATTATAGTAAGAAAATTTCAGGAGGTTTCATTATGGCACAACGTTACCAAAATATCATGGTCGCAATCGATGGTTCTAAGGAAGCGGACTTGGCTTTTGTCAAGGGAGTTCATTCTGCTCTACGAAACGACGCTAAACTCACCATCGTACATGTCATTGACACACGCGCTCTCCAAAGCGTATCCACCTTTGATGCTGAAGTTTACGAAGAACTCCAAGTCGACGCTGAAAGTCTGATGAAAGAGTACGAAAAACGTGCTAAAGATGCTGGGGTAGCAGATGTTCATATCGTCATTGAAATGGGAAATCCAAAGACCCTGCTAGCACGTACTATTCCAGATGCCGAGGAAGTGGACCTCATCCTCGTTGGCGCAACTGGTCTCAACGCCTTTGAACGCCTCTTAGTCGGCTCTTCATCTGAATACATACTCCGCCATGCTAAGGTCGATTTGCTGGTTGTGAGAGAACAAGAAAAAACCTTATAATCACAAAGAAAAGGAGCCCCTAGCTCCTTTTTGTTTACGATTTATTTCTCTCTTTATGGCGTTCGTAAGCCTTGAGCTGGCGCTGCAGTTCCTTTTTAATAGCAGGTTCTGGAGCATATTTTTCTTCCCAATTATCTGGTTTTAAGATTTTATGGGTCACTGGATCAAAATGAGCCTTGCCATCTGGAAAAATTTTCCCCATATTGGCCTGATGGACAATATCAAAAATACGTTCTGGGTCCACCCCCATCAAGACAAAACTGCCGTAGGTGAAGTAAAGCGTGTCAATCAAGGCATCCACTTGCCCTATCAAATCTTGCTGAGCAGGTGTCTTCTTGGCTACTTTACCTGCTGCCTTATCAAGGGCCTGATGAAGTTGCGATACAGCTTGACCAAAATCTTCTTCAGAAGGACTGGCTGCTCGAACAAACTCCACCAATTCTTCTATTTTAAAACCAGCCCTATGGGTTGCACCCTCTAAATCCCAAGCTCGAGGTTCTTCTTGGGTTCGTTCATCCATCATGTGGTGGAAGGTCTTGACCTTATTGAAATGATAGTCACGGCTGACAAAGACTTTTTCTGAAGACAAAACACCAAAATGTTCCAAGGCCTTGTGGATCCCATCTTGTTGATTGCTAGTGGTAATGTGCTTGGCAGCTTCCTTGACACTGCTACTACCATTTCCCATAGCGACCGACATACCGACGCCAGCCAGCATTTCAAGGTCATTATCTGAGTCACCAAAAGCCATGACTTGGTTGAGGTCAAAGCCATATTCTTTCCCAACTCGGCGAATGCCTTCTAATTTAGAATTTCCCTGATTGATGACATCCGATGCAAAAGGATTGCTACGTGTCAATTTCAAGTCTTCAAAATCAGCTGCCGCCTTCTCAGATTCTTCTGGTGTCATCAGCATCAAAACTTGGTAGATAGGCTGATTCATCAGGTGAAGCAGGTCCTCTTCCTTTTGGGGAACAACCTTGCTGACCATGCGATTAAAAGACTGACTCACCGTCCGAGTTAAAACAGAGGGAACGAAGCGACTAATTCGTTGGGAAAAAGAACCCAGACCAAAGGACATGATTTTAGAACCCAACATGGCATCCTTGGTCCCTAGAGCAATCTCCGTGCCCTCTTTTTTAGCATAGCTAATTAGATGGCGCAAATGTAACTTGGAAATAGGGCTCGTGAACAAGACTCTGTCTTTACTAAAGATATACTGGCCATTATAGGTTACCGCAAAATCCAGATCCAAATCGTCCATCAATTCCTTAACAAAAAAAGGTCCTCGTCCTGTCGCTACGCCAACTAGTACCCCTTGTTCTTTGACAATCTTAATCGCGTCCTTAGTGGATTTCAAAACACTCTTGCGATTGTTGACCAAGGTTCCATCGATATCAAAAAAAACAGCTTTGACTTCCATCCTATTCCAATCTCCCCTTTTGTGATACAATGATTATACCACATTTCAGAAAGAGTTAGTAAATCATGCCTAAGAAAATCCTTGTTTTACATACGGGTGGAACTATTTCCATGCAGGCCGATGCTTCTGGCGCTGTTGTGACGAGTTCAGATAATCCCATGAACCATGTGTCCAACCCACTTGAAGGAATCCAAGTCCACGCCTTGGACTTTTTTAACCTTCCAAGTCCCCATATCAAACCCAAACATATGCTGGTCCTCTACCAGAAAATTAAAGAGGAAGCAGATAACTACGATGGAGTGGTGATCACACACGGAACCGATACTTTAGAGGAAACAGCCTATTTCCTTGATACCATGGAAGTTCCCCATATGCCTATCGTTCTAACAGGAGCCATGCGTAGCTCCAATGAGCTCGGTAGTGATGGTGTTTATAATTACCTAAGTGCTTTACGAGTGGCCAGCGATGACAGGGCTGCTGACAAAGGAGTTTTGGTCGTTATGAACGATGAAATCCACGCTGCCAAGTATGTCACCAAAACACATACGACTAATGTCAGCACCTTCCAGACTCCAACACATGGCCCCCTCGGTCTCATCATGAAACAGGAAATCCTCTACTTCAAAACAACTGAACCTCGTGTTCGCTTTGACCTTGATCACATACAAGGTTTAGTCCCTATCATCTCGGCTTATGCTGGTATGACAGATGAGCTGATTGATATGCTGGATTTAGAACACTTGGACGGTTTGATTATCCAAGCCTTCGGAGCTGGTAATATTCCCAAAGAAACGGCTCAAAAATTAGAAAGCCTTCTGCAAAAAGGAATCCCAGTCGCTCTGGTATCACGATGCTTTAACGGTATTGCCGAGCCTGTTTATGCCTACCAGGGTGGGGGCGTACAGTTGCAAAAAGCAGGCGTTTTCTTTGTTAAAGAACTCAACGCCCAAAAAGCTCGCTTGAAACTCCTCATCGCCCTCAATGCCGGACTAACAGGACAGGCTTTGAAAGACTATATGGAAGGCTAATACTCTTCGAAAATCTCTGCAAACCACGTCAGCGTCGCCTTACCGTATGTATGGTTACTGACTTCGTCAGTTTCATCTACAACCTCAAAAACATGTTTTGAGCTGACTTCGTCAGTTTCATCCACAACCTCAAAAACATGTTTTGAGCTGACTTCGTCAGTTTCATCTGCAACCTCAAAGCAGTGCTTTGAGCTGACTTCGTCAGTTTCATCTGCAACCTCAAAGCAGTGCTTTGAGCTGACTTCGTTAGTTTCATCTACAACCTCAAAAACATGTTTTGAGCTGACTTCGTCAGTTCTATCTACAACCTCAAAACAGTGTGTTGCGCAGCCTTTAACCAGCCGCCTAGTCCGCTCTATGGTATTCATTAAGTCAACATCTCTTGTTTAAGAGCACAAAATCAGGAAATCTTCTCGATTCCCTGATTTTTTCTATTTACGTTTTCGTGTTGAGCTACGTTCTGTCAAACCATGAGGTAAGAGAACTTCACGTTCTTCCAACTCTTCCTTATGCATAATCTTGGTCAACATACGCATACTAATAGCACCAAGGTCATAAAGAGGTTGGGCAATCGTTGTCAAGTTTGGACGGGTAAAGCGTGAGATTTGTGAATCATCACTAGTAATAATTTCAAAATCTTCTGGCACAGAAACACCTTTATCAGCCAAACCGTTCAAGACTCCTGCTGCCAACTCATCACCTGTCACAACTGCTGCAGTTGCATTTGATGAAATCAAACGCTCTGCTAAGGCGTAACCATCATCATAGCTATATTTAGATTCAAATACCAAACCCTCACTATAAGTGATTCCTGCTTTTTTCAAGGTTTCCTTGTAGCCAACTAAACGAACCTTACCATTGATGTCATCCACTAGCGGACCGCTAACGAAAGCAATACGCTCATTTTCTTTAGCAAGGTAACTCACTGCATCAATTGTTGCTTGCTTATAGTCAATATTGACACTTGGCAACTGGTGCTCAACATCGACAGTTCCTGCGAGAACAATCGGAGTACGTGAGCGCGAAAATTCTGAGCGAATTTTATCTGTCAAGTGATAACCCATATAGATAATGCCATCTACCTGCTTTGAAAAGAGGGTATTGACAACAGAAACTTCTTTCTCGTTATCTTCATCGCTATTAGCTAGGACAATATTGTACTTGTACATTTCTGCAATATCATCAATCCCCTTAGCCAAACTCGAAAAATAACCATTGGTAATATTTGGAATCACGACACCGACAGTGGTTGTCTTTTTACTTGCAAGACCACGCGCAACTGCATTTGGACGATAATCCAAACGATCAATTACCTCTAGCACTTTTTTACGGGTATTCTCTTTTACATTTTTATTGCCATTGACCACACGGCTGACCGTCGCCATGGAAACACCTGCTTCACGAGCGACATCATAAATGGTTACTGTATCATCTGCATTCATTCCTTTTCCTGTCCTTTCTATCTCACATATTCTTTTACAAGTAGAGGTGCTGATTGAAGCTCTATATCTACTTACAAAAGTGAAGATGTGAAAATTTCGTTTTCATATTTCTACTTATTCCATTCTATCACTAATTGTAAACACTTTCAAGTGTTTTTTGAAGATTGATTGAAAAAATTTCATAGAAAACCTAGGTTTAGCTCCTTGCTACCACCTTAGACTAAACAAAAAGGAGGAAACTAAGCCCTCCTAAAGTTATAGTAAAATGAAATAAGAACAGGATAAATCGATCAGGACAGTCAAATCGATTTCTAACAATGTTTTAGAAGTAGAGGTGTACTATTCTAGTTTCAATCTACTATAGGTATTGTTCCATTCACTACCGTCAATTTTAGCACATAGTCTTCATGAAAATATTATATCATCATAACCAACCAGATTCTTTTGCGATATTAGCTGCCTCTGTTCGATTACCAGCATCCAGTTTTGAAAGAATATTGGTGACATAGTTTCGAATAGTTCCGTTTGAGAGGTAAAGCTGATCTGCGATTTCTTGGTTGGATAAGCCCCGGGCGATTCCCTTTAAGACAGCAATCTCTTGTTCTGTCAACGGATTGGGACGGGTCATCACCACTTCCATCAATTCAGGCGAATACTCCTTGCGTCCTTCGAGGACGGTGTGCAAGGTTTGCATGAGGTCTGCAATGCTTCGTTCCTTTAATACATAAGCATCCACTCCAGCCTTGACCGCACGTTCAAAATACCCAGCACGCTTGAAGGTCGTCACCACAACCACCTTTGTTTCAAGCCTTTCTGATCGTATCCACTCCAAGACTTCAAGACCTGTCTTAACAGGCATTTCTACGTCAAGGATGGTGATATCTACAGACTCCTTTTCTAATAGTTGGATTGCTTCTTGCCCATTCTTGGCTTGAAGGACAGACTCCACATCTGGTTGAAGCGTGAGCAATTGACACATGGCATCTCGCAACATACTTTGATCTTCTGCGACTAATACTTTCATCTTAGTTTCTCTCCTTATAAGGTAGTCGAACTTGCACTTCCGTTGGATGTTTCTGACTGATTACACTTACTTCTCCTGAAAATGGAAAAACACGATCTCGGACTGTATGGAGCTCATCTCCTTTTAGAAAAGCAAAGCCGCAGCCATCATCACTTACTGTTAAAATGAGTTCCTTCTCTGTCCGTTCTAATTTTAAGTAAGCTTTAGACGCTTTGGCATGTTTGATGATATTGGTCACCAACTCAAGCAAAATCATAGAAGCCATTGACTCCAATTCTTGAGTAAGGCTAGCAGTATCTAGTTGGTTATCCGTTTCCACCTCAATTCCAGCAATTTCTAACATCTTTTTCACAGTCTCTAGTTCGGATGTCAAAGTTCTAGACTTAAGATTTTCCACAATGGTTCGAACTTCACGCATTGATTCTTTGCTAATTTGCTGTATTTCTCTTAATTCCTTTTCCACTTGTGGATAAGCCTGCATTTGAAATAGCTGCAAGGCTAGATCTGTCTTGACACTAAGCATAGCAAAGGTATGTCCCAGACTATCATGCAAATCCTGACCGATACGATTGCGCTCATTTTCTGCTAGCAATAGATTTATCTGGGTATTTTGCTTGACCTGAGCTTCTTTCAAATCCTCGACAAGGCGAATTCGAACCGAGCCCAAAGTCATCAAATCGACAAAAGTAAGAATTACAAGCATATAGACTAGAAACTCAACTTCGATTCTCTGAAAAATCAAAAGTCGCCCCACAACAAGGACTTGAGCAAGGAGAAATGTCCATACATGTAAAGACTTTAAACTACGTACGCCAAAATGATAAATTAAGAGATTGGAAAGGAAAAAGAAAAACCAGATATAATTCCCAGCAACAAAGGCGGTATTCCCAGCTACATAGACCAGCATGAGCCCCCAGAAAAGCCAAGATAGGCGCTGGTTCTTAGTTATTAAAACACCCAAATACGTCACTACAAATAGAATATCAACCAATAAATGCCAAGCAGGAAGCTCCCCAATCACTACAGGTAGGATGGGAAAAAGCATAAAAATCAAACTGGCCCAAAACATATAGTGTATGCTTTTCAGTCTTTCAAGCATTAAGCATTCTCCTTATGACCTTGAAGGTAAATAGTCAAACCAAATAAAACTGCTGAAAAAACAAGTAAATAAACTGTGGCTGATAGATTGATGCCACCCTCGTTTAAGAAGGTCTTGAGCAACTCCATCAATTGATAGGTCGGGAGACACTTACCAACTGCTTGCATCCAGTCTGGAAATAAAGAAATGGGCATCCAGAGTCCGCCTAAAACAGCCAATCCTAGATAAAGAAGATTGCCCACAACAGACATCAGCTGACTAGTTGGTAAGAGAGTCAAGGTCAAGCCAAGTGCTACAAAAGCAATACTCCCCACAATCAGCAAAATCGCAGCTCCAACCCATTTTACTAGAGGCATGTCTACACCTCTTACAAAATGTCCAACTGTAAAAACAACCAGAATTGAGACCAAATAATCAACCAGCATACTTGTTATCTTTGATAGATAATATTCTACCATATTTACAGGGCTATGACGCAATGTTTTCTGCCAGTTGTTCATCTTATCGGTATGTAAAACAGCTGGAAATGAGAGGATAGTTGTCGACATCATGGAAAAGGCAGTCATGGAGATGAGGTAATCACGCATAAAATTCGCGAGTTCACCTGGTGTGTCCTGATAGATACCAGAAAAAAATAAATAGAAAGCCGTCGGCATCCCTACCGACAATAGATAATAGATTAATTGTCGTTTGGTCAATAAAAATTCTATCTTACTAAGTGCTATCCATCGTTTCATCTTAGTTATCTCCCTTCTGCGTCTCTTCAAAGATTGTATTCAACAAACTACGATTATTAACTTCGATTTCTTGCATCCTACATCCTGCTTGAGCTAATAGTTCCCAGAAAGCATCTGCTTCTCGAGTGACTACTTGTAAAGAATCTTGCTTTAGGGTCCAGTTTTCAACCAAATTTGACTGCTCTACGACTTCCTTGTAAGCTATAGGAAGGATAAAGTGCTTTTCTATTTCCTCGCTACGCATAGCTAGAGGCGTCGTATCTCGAATCAACTCTCCCTTATTTAAGAGCAAAATGCGGTCTGCAGTGTGTTCCACTTCCTCAATATAATGGGACGAATAGAGAATGGTGACTCCTTGCGCTTTTAACTCCTGGACAATTTCCCAAAAACGTTGACGAGTTGAGGTATCCATGGACGCAGTAGGCTCATCTAAAAAAACAATCTTTGGTCGCCCAATTAAGGTCAAGACGAAAGAAAAGAGACGCTTTTGACCGCCTGATAATTTTTCTGCCAACTGTTCTTTTTGTTGCTTGACAAACTGCAATAGTTGATCAATTTCCTGATTGCTCAAAGGATTTGGATAGATACGTTGAAAGAAAGCAATCAACTCTTTAACTTTTAATTTCTGAACGATTACATTTTCTTGAGGGAGGTAAGCCCTAGTATAGTCTAACTTAGAACTCGTCACTGGTAAACCTTGAATAGATACTTGACCGCTTGTGACCAGTTTATCTCCAAGCAAACAATCTAAGAGTGTTGTCTTTCCGGCACCATTTGGACCAATTAAGGCAACACATTCACCATCGTTGATTTCAAAGGAGATGTTCCGCAAAATTTCCTTGTCTTTTATTTTCTTACTCAATTTCTCAACTTTAACCACCGTCATGAGACTCTCCTTTCAACCACTCCATTCCCATAGGGAAAACGACGAAAATCATAAATCCAAACTCCAAAGCACCACGAATGAATTGGCAAAGCAAGGCTTGATCAAACCAATCAGTAAACATTTCCACTAACCATACCAAGAGTGACAGGCCGATAAAGAAATAGATGATCCCTCTCTTCATTCTTCAAACTCCTTTTTCACATCTCTGACTAATTTCAAACCTTCTCTAACAAGCCAAGACATGATTCCAAAGCCAGCAAAGACCTTCCAAGGAAAATGGTAGAAATCCTCATCCAATCCCGAAAACATGAGATAGGTCATAACTCCTGCTACTACTAAACTCATTGCAATAATCATTTTATTTCTCATCTCTTCTTCCCCCATTTCATACTACAATTATAGTCTTTTAAAATCAGAGGAGGCAGAAGCTTCTGTCACTAGAAAATATGACAAATGTCATAAAAAATTCTGTTCAAAACAAGCAAGATACATTATACAATAAAACACAATCAGAAAAATCTAAGGCAACTTCCTCAAAAGAGATATCAAACTCAATTCACACCATAATGTAAACTAATACTTATTTAAAATCAAAAAGAGTAGAAATTTTTATCAGACAAACACATATATAGTGTATTGAATCTATAACAGTAGGCCTTAAATACTAAAATATTTCTATAAATTAATTTAACTTTCCTGATAGAGCTGTTCATATCTTATTTCAATTCTCTATATTATACGTTGAACAAAACCCTTCTATTGCTTTCTTAAAAATTTATAAGAGTTATAAAATCTGTTAAATTTCAATGTGTATACCTAAACTACGGTATTTATTGAAAAGACTGGAGACAAAAAGTATACGCTGCCAAAATGAATTACTGAAAATCAAAAAAGAGAGAACCAAACTGATTCCCTCTTAATGTATATAATATCTAGTTTTAAAAATACACACTCACATATCTCTGTAATGAATCGGGAAGACAGGATTCGAACCTGCGACACCTTGGTCCCAAACCAAGTACTCTACCAAGCTGAGCTACTTCCCGAGTTAAATAGAAAAATGCACCCTAGAGGAGTCGAACCTCTAACCGCCTGATTCGTAGTCAGGTACTCTATCCAGTTGAGCTAAGGGTGCTCCATATTATGCCGAGGACCGGAATCGAACCGGTACGATCGTTACCAATCGCAGGATTTTAAGTCCTGTGCGTCTGCCAGTTCCGCCACCCCGGCCTCTCTAAGCGAACGACGGGATTCGAACCCGCGACCCCCACCTTGGCAAGGTGGTGTTCTACCACTGAACTACGTTCGCACTGTTTTCTTCTATCTAAAAATGCCGGCTACATGACTTGAACACGCGACCCTCTGATTACAAATCAGATGCTCTACCAACTGAGCTAAGCCGGCTCATTTGTTATATCTTAATGCGGGTTAAGGGACTTGAACCCCCACGCCGTTAAGCGCCAGATCCTAAATCTGGTGCGTCTGCCAATTCCGCCAAACCCGCATATATGACCCGTACTGGGCTCGAACCAGTGACCCATTGATTAAAAGTCAATTGCTCTACCAACTGAGCTAACGAGTCTAAAATAACTTGCGTTACCTTAAACGGTCCCGACGGGAATCGAACCCGCGATCTTCGCCGTGACAGGGCGACGTGATAACCGCTACACTACGGGACCTTTGGGAGTTAACGGGATCGAACCGCTGACCCTCTGCTTGTAAGGCAGATGCTCTCCCAGCTGAGCTAAACTCCCTAGAGCTAAGCGACTTCCCTATCTCACAGGGGGCAACCCCCAACTACTTCCGGCGTTCTAGGGCTTAACTTCTGTGTTCGGTATGGGTACAGGTGTATCTCCTAGGCTATCGTCACTTAACTCTGAGTAATACCTACTCAAAATTGAATATCTATTCAATTCAAGAAAACCGTTCGCTTTCATATTCTCAGTTACTTTGGATAAGTCCTCGAGCTATTAGTATTAGTCCGCTACATGTGTCGCCACACTTCCACTTCTAACCTATCTACCTGATCATCTCTCAGGGCTCTTACTGATATATAATCATGGGAAATCTCATCTTGAGGTGGGTTTCACACTTAGATGCTTTCAGCGTTTATCCCTTCCCTACATAGCTACCCAGCGATGCCTTTGGCAAGACAACTGGTACACCAGCGGTAAGTCCACTCTGGTCCTCTCGTACTAGGAGCAGATCCTCTCAAATTTCCTACGCCCGCGACGGATAGGGACCGAACTGTCTCACGACGTTCTGAACCCAGCTCGCGTGCCGCTTTAATGGGCGAACAGCCCAACCCTTGGGACCGACTACAGCCCCAGGATGCGACGAGCCGACATCGAGGTGCCAAACCTCCCCGTCGATGTGAACTCTTGGGGGAGATAAGCCTGTTATCCCCAGGGTAGCTTTTATCCGTTGAGCGATGGCCCTTCCATACGGAACCACCGGATCACTAAGCCCGACTTTCGTCCCTGCTCGAGTTGTAGCTCTCGCAGTCAAGCTCCCTTATACCTTTACACTCTGCGAATGATTTCCAACCATTCTGAGGGAACCTTTGGGCGCCTCCGTTACCTTTTAGGAGGCGACCGCCCCAGTCAAACTGCCCGTCAGACACTGTCTCCGATAGGGATCACCTATCTGGGTTAGAGTGGCCATAACACAAGGGTAGTATCCCAACAGCGTCTCCTTCGAAACTGGCGTCCCGATCTCTTAGACTCCTACCTATCCTGTACATGTGGTACAGACACTCAATATCAAACTGCAGTAAAGCTCCATGGGGTCTTTCCGTCCTGTCGCGGGTAACCTGCATCTTCACAGGTACTAAAATTTCACCGAGTCTCTCGTTGAGACAGTGCCCAAATCATTACGCCTTTCGTGCGGGTCGGAACTTACCCGACAAGGAATTTCGCTACCTTAGGACCGTTATAGTTACGGCCGCCGTTTACTGGGGCTTCAATTCATACCTTCGCTTACGCTAAGCACTCCTCTTAACCTTCCAGCACCGGGCAGGCGTCACCCCCTATACATCATCTTACGATTTAGCAGAGAGCTGTGTTTTTGATAAACAGTTGCTTGGGCCTATTCACTGCGGCTGACTTTAAGTCAGCACCCCTTCTCCCGAAGTTACGGGGTCATTTTGCCGAGTTCCTTAACGAGAGTTCTCTCGCTCACCTGAGGCTACTCGCCTCGACTACCTGTGTCGGTTTGCGGTACGGGTAGAGTATGTTTAAACGCTAGAAGCTTTTCTTGGCAGTGTGACGTCACTAACTTCGCTACTAAACTTCGCTCCCCATCACAGCTCAATGTTATAGAATTAAGCATTTGACTCAATTCACACCTCACTGCTTAGACAGACTCTTCCAATCGTCTGCTTTAGTTAGCCTACTGCGTCCCTCCATCACTACATACTCTAGTACAGGAATATCAACCTGTTGTCCATCGGATACACCTTTCGGTCTCTCCTTAGGTCCCGACTAACCCAGGGCGGACGAGCCTTCCCCTGGAAACCTTAGTCTTACGGTGGACAGGATTCTCACCTGTCTTTCGCTACTCATACCGGCATTCTCACTTCTATGCGTTCCAGCACTCCTCACGGTATACCTTCATCACACATAGAACGCTCTCCTACCATACCTATAAAGGTATCCACAGCTTCGGTAAATTGTTTTAGCCCCGGTACATTTTCGGCGCAGGGTCACTCGACTAGTGAGCTATTACGCACTCTTTGAATGAATAGCTGCTTCTAAGCTAACATCCTAGTTGTCTGTGCAACCCCACATCCTTTTCCACTTAACAATTATTTTGGGACCTTAGCTGGTGGTCTGGGCTGTTTCCCTTTCGACTACGGATCTTAGCACTCGCAGTCTGACTGCCGACCATAATTCATTGGCATTCGGAGTTTATCTGAGATTGGTAATCCGGGATGGACCCCTCACCCAAACAGTGCTCTACCTCCAAGAATCTCTAATGTCGACGCTAGCCCTAAAGCTATTTCGGAGAGAACCAGCTATCTCCAAGTTCGTTTGGAATTTCTCCGCTACCCACAAGTCATCCAAGCACTTTTCAACGTGCCCTGGTTCGGTCCTCCAGTGCGTCTTACCGCACCTTCAACCTGCTCATGGGTAGGTCACATGGTTTCGGGTCTACGTCATGATACTAAGGCGCCCTATTCAGACTCGGTTTCCCTACGGCTCCGTCTCTTCAACTTAACCTCGCATCATAACGTAACTCGCCGGTTCATTCTACAAAAGGCACGCTCTCACCCATTAACGGGCTCGAACTTGTTGTAGGCACACGGTTTCAGGTTCTATTTCACTCCCCTCCCGGGGTGCTTTTCACCTTTCCCTCACGGTACTGGTTCACTATCGGTCACTAGGGAGTATTTAGGGTTGGGAGATGGTCCTCCCAGATTCCGACGGGATTTCACGTGTCCCGCCGTACTCAGGATACTGCTAGGTACAAAGACTATTTTAAATACGAGGCTATTACTCTCTTTGGCTGATCTTCCCAAATCATTCTTCTATAATCTTTGAGTCCACATTGCAGTCCTACAACCCCGAAGAGTAAACTCTTCGGTTTGCCCTTCTGCCGTTTCGCTCGCCGCTACTAAGGCAATCGCTTTTGCTTTCTCTTCCTGCAGCTACTTAGATGTTTCAGTTCACTGCGTCTTCCTCCTCACATCCTTAACAGATGTGGGTAACAGGTATTACCTGTTGGGTTCCCCCATTCGGAAATCCATGGATCATCGCTTACTTACAGCTACCCAAGGCATATCGTCGTTTGTCACGTCCTTCGTCGGCTCCTAGTGCCAAGGCATCCACCGTGCGCCCTTATTAACTTAACCTTATTTTCTGACCTTTCAGTCATAAACTCTTATTAATACTACAGCGTTTTCGGTTTATTTTCTTGTTACTATTTGATATAGATATTCAATTTTCAATGTGCATTACTT
Source organism: Streptococcus pneumoniae (assembly GCF_001457635.1). Taxonomy (NCBI): domain Bacteria; kingdom Bacillati; phylum Bacillota; class Bacilli; order Lactobacillales; family Streptococcaceae; genus Streptococcus; species Streptococcus pneumoniae. Next base: position 743,707 of record NZ_LN831051.1, on the reverse strand, counting down.
GGTGATCTCTCACCAATGGAGCCTAGCGGGATCGAACCGCTGACCTCCTGCGTGCAAAGCAGGCGCTCTCCCAGCTGAGCTAAGGCCCCACAAGACCTCTCAAGACTAAACAAGACCAATGCGCAGTTCCTTATCCTTAGAAAGGAGGTGATCCAGCCGCACCTTCCGATACGGCTACCTTGTTACGACTTCACCCCAATCATCTATCCCACCTTAGGCGGCTGGCTCCTTACGGTTACCTCACCGACTTCGGGTGTTACAAACTCTCGTGGTGTGACGGGCGGTGTGTACAAGGCCCGGGAACGTATTCACCGCGGCGTGCTGATCCGCGATTACTAGCGATTCCGACTTCATGTAGGCGAGTTGCAGCCTACAATCCGAACTGAGACTGGCTTTAAGAGATTAGCTTGCCGTCACCGGCTTGCGACTCGTTGTACCAGCCATTGTAGCACGTGTGTAGCCCAGGTCATAAGGGGCATGATGATTTGACGTCATCCCCACCTTCCTCCGGTTTATTACCGGCAGTCTCGCTAGAGTGCCCAACTAAATGATGGCAACTAACAATAGGGGTTGCGCTCGTTGCGGGACTTAACCCAACATCTCACGACACGAGCTGACGACAACCATGCACCACCTGTCACCTCTGTCCCGAAGGAAAACTCTATCTCTAGAGTCGTCAGAGGGATGTCAAGACCTGGTAAGGTTCTTCGCGTTGCTTCGAATTAAACCACATGCTCCACCGCTTGTGCGGGCCCCCGTCAATTCCTTTGAGTTTCAACCTTGCGGTCGTACTCCCCAGGCGGAGTGCTTAATGCGTTAGCTACGGCACTAAACCCCGGAAAGGGTCTAACACCTAGCACTCATCGTTTACAGCGTGGACTACCAGGGTATCTAATCCTGTTTGCTCCCCACGCTTTCGAGCCTCAGCGTCAGTTACAAGCCAGAGAGCCGCTTTCGCCACCGGTGTTCCTCCATATATCTACGCATTTCACCGCTACACATGGAATTCCACTCTCCCCTCTTGCACTCAAGTTAAACAGTTTCCAAAGCCTACTATGGTTAAGCCACAGCCTTTAACTTCAGACTTATCTAACCGCCTGCGCTCGCTTTACGCCCAATAAATCCGGACAACGCTCGGGACCTACGTATTACCGCGGCTGCTGGCACGTAGTTAGCCGTCCCTTTCTGGTAAGATACCGTCACAGTGTGAACTTTCCACTCTCACACTCGTTCTTCTCTTACAACAGAGCTTTACGATCCGAAAACCTTCTTCACTCACGCGGCGTTGCTCGGTCAGACTTCCGTCCATTGCCGAAGATTCCCTACTGCTGCCTCCCGTAGGAGTCTGGGCCGTGTCTCAGTCCCAGTGTGGCCGATCACCCTCTCAGGTCGGCTATGTATCGTCGCCTTGGTGAGCCGTTACCCCACCAACTAGCTAATACAACGCAGGTCCATCTGGTAGTGATGCAAGTGCACCTTTTAAGCAAATGTCATGCAACATCTACTCTTATGCGGTATTAGCTATCGTTTCCAATAGTTATCCCCCGCTACCAGGCAGGTTACCTACGCGTTACTCACCCGTTCGCAACTCATCCAGAGAAGCAAGCTCCTCCTTCAGCGTTCTACTTGCATGTATTAGGCACGCCGCCAGCGTTCGTCCTGAGCCAGGATCAAACTCTCATTAAAAGTTTGAGTTCTCACTCATTTCTGTCACTGACAGATTTATTGTTTTTTTCATTGTTCAGTACTACAACTTATGTTGTAGCGCCCTGCACATTGGTTCGTCTTGTTCAGTTTTCAAAGGTCTTTGTCACTCGCTTCTCTCAAGCGACAACTATATTAGTATATCACAGCCGCTTTCGCTTGTCAACACTTTTTTGAAGATTTTTAAGCTTTTTTAAACTTTTTTTCATCAAGTGTTCCAACCGCAACATACCATAGTCCGTACGGGATTCGAACCCGTGTTACCGCCGTGAAAAGGCGGTGTCTTAACCCCTTGACCAACGGACCTGAGTTGTTATTTTCAACTCTTACTATTATACAGTCTTTTCAAACTTTGTCAACTACTTTTTCTAATTTTTTTCATTTTTTTTTGCATGACTTACTAGTGGGTACGGATAGTAAACTCCTTAAACACAATGCGTAAGTCTCTTAATACTCTTTGACGCCCTCGAAATCGTTCATTGCTTAAGACGCGTTCTAGTTCTTCTTGTTTCTCTTTACTTTGTTTGTTTCTATAATCTCTTAGTGTTTCATGAAAGAGATAATAATCATCTAGCCAGAGACCCCCCTCACTTATACGATGACTGATCTCTCCCACTTCTTCATAGGGTTCTTTATCGTATCTACGCTTCTGACTTTCCTGCTTACGGATATAGTCTAAAATTCGATTTCGAAACTTGGTTTTGAAATATTTCCTTAAACGTGGAATATCGTCTACCAGTCCTTCTTCTCTACTAATCAATTCATGTAAGCAGAGCATGCCTTCTTGGTCCCAATCCGACAATTCCCATAAATGAAGGTAATATTCATTTCTACACTTATAAACAGTCCCTTGGACTTCTTCATACAATTCTTTAATCATAATTTTCCCCTTTCTAGATACAGTCTAACAGATTAGAAAACACATTTGTTCCATTTTCTCCATTCTGTTCCCTTTAGCTCCTAAACTGCACAAAAAAGAGAGGCTCCAGCCTCTCTCAGGATTATAATTCTGCGATTTGGTTTAGGTTTACTTCTGCAACTGTGTCATTACCAAACATAGAGATAATCATTTTCACTTTGTTATTATCAATTTCTGTAATCTTACCAGTGTAGTCTGCAAAAGCACCATCAATAATACGTACAGTTTGACCAATCTCAACATCGAAATCAAATTCTTGAACAGTTTGTCCCATAGATACCAAAATGTCACGAATTTCTTGTTCCAATAATGGAGTTGGTTTTGATCTGTTCCCGTGTGATCCGACAAATCCTGTAACATTTGGTGTGTTTCGAACAACAAACCAAGCTTCATCTGTCATGACCATTTCTACAAGAACATAACCTGGAAAGCGATTTTCTTCTACTTCTTTTCTCTTTCCATTTTTTTCAACTTGCACTGTTTGTGTTGGAATTTCAACGCGTAGAATATTATCCAACATATTGTAGGTTTGTGCACGTTGTAATAGATTTTCTTTCACCTTATTTTCATAACCAGAATAAGTTTGTAAAACAAACCATCCTTTATCAAAACTATCCATGATATTTCCTTTCATAAATAGAAGATTTCTAGTGTAATTAACTCCACTAATCTTCTAAAAAATGTTAATAAATCGAATCAAACCTGAAACAATCAACTGGTCAAAAATGTAAATAATTACTACAAAGAAAGCTGTGTATTCCATGATAGAACGAAAATCTCTCCAGCTTTCCTTGCGAGTTGGCCATGTTGTGTCTTTAAGAAGTCTAAAAATATCTCCAATAAAACGCATCGCTCTCTCCTATCTCGTTTCTCTGTGTGTAGTGTACTTGCCACAATGCTTACAAAATTTATTTACTTCTAGTCGTGTAGGCTTGGGGTTTCCGCTGATCTTGATTGAATAGTTTCTCGAACCACAAACCGCACAAGCTAGGCTTGCTTTTTTTAGTGCCATAACGCCTCCATCTTATCCATTATAACAAGAAAGCTAGGCTTTGACAAGCATCTTAGCGAAATAGATTGACTATCGAATCCCATATTGTTTGAGCCTTTTCCTTAATCTTCGCATCTGAGATAGCCCGGCTAGCCTCATCTACTAGACTTTGCGCACGCCCTCGAATATCAGACAAATTATCATCTGTCTGGCTATTATCATTGGTTTGTACTTGTCTTTTTGTATTGGCTGGTGCAATTCCATTTTGCTTATAAGCATTTTCAACCGTAAAGGTACTTCCTGGCGTATAAGGTAAAATGGTATTGGCAATGTTTCTAAAGACATGAGCTGCACCGTTTGAAGTAGAGCCAGCTAGATAGTGATTTTCATCAGTGGTCGGAAAGCCAAGCCAGTGGCTAATCACTACATCCGGAGTATAACCAATTACCCACTGGTCACTTGTGTACTCCGGATTGAAAACTGCTTCAGTTGTTCCAGTTTTCCCTGCCATGACATAGTCTGCAGGCGATGAACTAATACCGGTACCGTTGGTGAAAGTCCCCAACATCATACTGGTCATCTTGTCAGCTACAGACTTATCAATCACCCGTTTTTGTGAATTTTTATGATTCGCAATAACTTGTCCACTAGCATTTTCAATTCTACTAATAAAATGAGCTTCAGGCATTAAACCTTCATTTGCAAAGGCAGCGTATGCTTGAGCCATTTGAAGAGGGTTGGTTTCAACACCGCTTCCCAAGGCGACACCAAGAACACGGTCGACCTTTTCCATGTTGAGTCCGAATTTTTCGCCTGCCTCAAAAGCCTTGTCGACACCCAAATCATTAACAGTGGCAACAGCAGGTAGATTAAGCGATTCTGCCAAGGCTTGATACATAGGAACTTCTCGACTCGTTTTGATCCCTGCATAGTTATCAACCTTATAGCTGTCATACTGCATGGTATGGTTATCCAACTGCTTATTCAAAGCCCAGCCTGCTTCAACTGCTGGCGTATAAACAACTAAAGGCTTAATTGTAGAACCAGGACTACGCTTTGATTGGGTTGCATAGTTGAAATTCCGGAATCCAGTTTTATCATTGTCAGCAACTTGACCGACAACTCCACGAACTCCCCCTGTTTTCGGTTCGAGAGCTACACTTCCTGATTGAGCAGACGTTCCATCCTCTGCCCTCGGAAATAGCGATGTGTTTTCATAAACAATCTGCATATTTGCTTGGTAGTTTTGGTCCAGCTCTGTGTAAATGCGGTAGCCATTATTGACAATCTCTTCCTCTGTTAGATTATACTTGGAAACAGCTTCATTAACCACCGCATCAAAATAAGAGGGGTAACGGTAATCTGAGATTTTTCCTTCATACTTATCGTGCAATTGCGAAGTCATATCAACTTCAGCAGCTTCGGTTTCTTGGTTTTTATCAATATATCCTGCTGCAACCATATTCTGCAAGACAGTATCGCGCCGATTAGTAGAATATTCTACGGAATTCAAGGGATTATACAGTTCCGGCCCCTTGAGCATCCCTGCCAGAGTCGCAGCTTGATCCAGACTCACTTCTGATGCAGAAACTCCAAAGTATTTCTTACTCGCATCTTCTACACCCCACACACCATTTCCAAAATAAGCGTTGTTAAGGTACATGGTTAGAATTTGCTCCTTACTATATTTTTTGCTTAATTCTAAGGCAAGGAAAAATTCTTTCGCTTTTCTCTCAACAGTTTGATCTTGTGATAAATAGGCGTTTTTAGCCAGCTGTTGGGTAATGGTAGAGCCACCACCTGAACGTCCAGCAGTGACAATAGCCAAGAAGAAACGGCCATAGTTAATCCCGTCATTTTTATAGAAAGAACGGTCTTCTGTCGCAATAACAGCATTCTGCAAGTTTTTACTGATATCAGTCAGCTCAACATAGGTTCCCTTTTGACCAGACAAGGCACCAGCCTCTTTTTCTTCACGATCAAAAATAAGAGTCCGAGTTTTCAAGGCATTTTGCAAATCATTGACATTGGTCGACTTGGCTACAGCAAACAAATAGATTCCAACTAGCAAGCCTGCACTCAAACCTAGTATAAGGATAATCTTTGTTAGATGATAACGACGCCAGAATTTTCGAATCGGACCTACTTGGGCTAATTTTTTTCGATCACTACGAGAGCGACGTAAGATAGTAGAATCAGAGTCCTCTAGTTCACTTGTTTCTTTTTTAAAAAGAGAAAGAAATTTCTCAAATAATTTATCTAATTTCATGCGTTTATTTTATCATCTTCATCATAGGAAGACAAGAATTTAGCTATTTCCTATCCAAATAGGGCTTTTTTTGTTACAATATCTGTATGCAATTCACATTTACATTACCCGCCTCTCTACCTCAAATGACGGTAAAGCAATTACTTGAGGAACAACTCCTCATCCCTAGAAAAATCCGTCATTTTTTGAGAATCAAGAAACATATTTTGATAAATCAAGAAGAAGTCCACTGGAACGAAATCGTAAATCCTGGAGATGTTTGCCAGTTGACTTTTGACGAGGAAGATTATCCCCAAAAGACGATCCCTTGGGGCAACCCAGACTTAGTGCAGGAAGTTTATCAAGATCAACACTTGATTATTGTAAACAAACCAGAGGGTATGAAAACGCATGGTAATCAACCAAACGAAATTGCCCTTCTTAACCATGTTAGTACCTATGTTGGCCAAACCTGCTATGTCGTTCATCGTCTGGACATGGAAACCAGTGGCTTAGTTCTCTTTGCCAAAAATCCTTTTATCCTGCCCATTCTCAATCGCTTATTGGAGAAAAAAGAGATTTCTAGAGAATATTGGGCTCTAGTTGATGGAAATATCAACAGAAAAGAACTTGTTTTCAGAGACAAAATTGGACGTGATCGCCATGATCGTAGAAAAAGAATAGTTGATGCAAAAAATGGGCAATATGCTGAAACGCATGTAAGCAGATTAAAGCAATTCTCAAACAAGACTTCCTTGGCTCATTGCAAGCTAAAGACAGGGCGAACCCATCAGATTCGTGTGCACCTTTTGCATCATAATCTTCCTATCCTGGGAGACCCTCTCTATAATAGTAAATCAAAGACAAGCCGGCTTATGCTTCATGCCTTCCGACTTTCCTTTACCCACCCACTTACTTTAGAGAGGCTAACTTTCACTACCCTTTCAAATACATTTGAAAAAGAATTAAAAAAGAATGGATGATCGTGTCATCCATTTTTCCATATAAAAAAGCAAGACCACAAAGCCTTGCTTTCTATCAACTCAAGAATTATTTAGCAATCTTTGCGAAGTATTCAAGAGTACGAACAAGTTGTGCAGTGTATGACATTTCGTTGTCGTACCATGATACAACTTTAACCAATTGTTTACCGTCAACGTCAAGAACTTTAGTTTGAGTTGCGTCAAACAATGAACCGTAAGACAGACCTACGATATCTGAAGATACGATTGGATCTTCTGTGTAACCGTATGATTCGTTTGAAGCTGCTTTCATAGCTGCGTTCACTTCATCAACAGTAACGTTCTTTTCAAGAACTGCTACCAATTCAGTAACTGATCCAGTTGGAGTTGGAACGCGTTGTGCAGATCCATCAAGTTTACCATTCAATTCTGGGATTACAAGACCGATAGCTTTTGCAGCACCAGTTGAGTTAGGAACGATGTTTGCAGCACCAGCGCGAGCACGGCGAAGGTCACCACCACGGTGTGGTCCGTCAAGGATCATTTGGTCACCAGTGTAAGCGTGGATAGTAGTCATCAATCCTTCAACAACACCAAAGTTGTCTTGAAGAGCTTTAGCCATTGGAGCCAAGCAGTTTGTAGTACATGAAGCACCTGAGATAACTGTTTCAGTACCGTCAAGAACGTCGTGGTTAGTGTTGAATACAACTGTTTTAACGTCGTTTCCACCAGGAGCAGTGATAACAACTTTTTTAGCTCCACCTTTAAGGTGTTTTTCAGCTGCTTCTTTCTTAGCAAAGAAACCAGTAGCTTCAAGAACGATTTCTACACCGTCAGTAGCCCAGTCGATTTGTTCTGGATCACGTTCAGCAGAAACTTTGATGAATTTACCGTTAACTTCAAATCCACCTTCTTTAACTTCAACAGTACCGTCGAAACGACCTTGAGTTGTGTCGTATTTCAACAAGTGTGCAAGCATAACTGGATCTGTAAGGTCGTTGATGCGTGTAACTTCAACACCTTCTACGTTTTGGATACGACGGAAAGCAAGACGACCGATACGTCCGAAACCGTTAATACCAACTTTAACTACCATTAGTGATTTCCTCCTTATGAAAATCATGAAATTTTTATTGTGAAAAGAGTAACTTGAATCACTACAAATCACCTTTCAACAAACCTATTATACAACTATTTGAGTTGAATTGCAAGTATGGCCATTGTTTTTCTATGTGAGTTTCTTTTTAAGACTGTAAATCAAGGAATCCCTTATTATTCATAGCGTAACGATTCTACAGGATCCATTTTACTAATCTTACGCGCCGGGAAGTAGGCTGAGACATAACCAAGTAATAGAGCGAAAACTAGAGTTCCTAAAACAGATAAAAGATTTAATTCAAAAACCTTAGTGATGGATGGGTAAAAGTGACTTACAATCGCATTCGCCAAACTTCCCACCCCTTGTGCAACCAAAAATGCCAGCAGCAAGGCGATGCCTACAATCCAGATAGCCTCGTAAATAAAAATTCCTTTGACATCACGATTCTGATAACCAACTGCTTTCATGACACCTATTTCCTTGGAACGTTGCATGATATTGATGTAAATAATGATACCAATCATAACCGCTGCTACCACAATAGCTTGTGATGAAAGCACAATCAATAATCCCTGAATAACACGAATAAAGGTAATCACAATATCAAGAACTCTCTGTTGAGAAAGCACAGTATACTTCTTATTTTTCTGTAATTCTTCTGTTACTACTTTTGTCTGTGATGGATCTTTGAGTTCCAAGATAAAATAAGATACAGCTTTCGTAAATCCAGCCTCTTTCAAAATCGTTTCCATTTGATGAGACAGCATGAAACTGTTGCTGTCCTCCATGTCATCTTCATCATTGATTACACGTACAATCTTCGTTTGAAATTGAGCAATCTTACTAGTTTCGGCAGCACTTTCTACAATGCTGGCTGAGACTGATTTGCCAATAAGATCATTAGCTGTCAAATTTTTTCCTGTCTGTTCATTCCAATTTTTTAGTAAACTGCTTGGAATCGTTAATCCCTGTTCATTTGTATCAGTATAGAGGGATCCAGCCAACACTTTGTCCGTCTCATGATTACTAACAGAGATACTTGTATCATCATAAAGACTCACTACTTGAGCATAAGAAGGCATCGTTTGACTCAGATCTATTTCTTGCCCATCTATAGTAATATTTGACATGTTCATCCCAAAAGGACTCTCCAAATATTTAATAGCTTCTTTCCCAACTGTATCCGTGATATATAGTCAATTGAAACAAGAGCAGGATAAAAAAGCCTCGTAAAAGGTATTGCAACTTGGTAATACCTTTTTGAGGTGCTTTTTGATATGAGCCCATGTTTTCTCAATAGGATTGTACTCAGGTGAGTAGGGAGGAAGAGGTAACAGTTTATGCCCAAACTCTTCGCATAAAAGTTCTAGCTTCCCCATTCTATGGAATCTTACATTATCCATAATAATAACCGATGGTGTGGTTAATGTTGGTAAGAGAAAATTCTGAAACCAAGCTTCAAAAAAGTCGCTCGTCATCGTCTCTTCGTAAGTCATTGGAGCGATTAATTCACCATTTGTTAGACCTGCAACCAAAGAAATCCTCTGATATCTTCTTCCAGATACTTTGCCTCTTATTAACTGACCTTTTAATGAGCGACCATATTCTCGATAAAAATAAGTATCGAATCCTGTTTCGTCAATCTAAACAGGTGCTAGGTGCTTTAAACTATTAAAATTCTTAAGAAATAAGGCTACTTTTTCTGGGTCTTGTTCATAGTAGGTGTGGTTCTTTTTTTTCGAGTGTAGCCCATAGCTTTGAGCGCATAGTGGATGGTAGTTGGATGACAGCCAAATTCAGAAGCTATTTCAGTCAAATAAGCATCTGGATTGTCAGTAAGATAGTTTTTAAGTCTATCTCTATCAACTTTTCTTGGTTTTGTTCCTTTTACTTGGTGGTTTAGCTCTCCTGTTTTCTCTTTTAGCTTTAACCAGCCATAAATGGTATTACGTGAGATTTGGAAAACGTGTGATGCTTCTGTTATACTACCTGTTCGCTCACAATAAGAGAGAACTTTTTTACGAAAATCTATTGAATATGCCATAAGAAGATTATACCTCATTGTGTACTATTTTTGGTTCATTTTACTATATTTGAAGAGGCGTTTAAACTATCTGACATAAAACTCGTTCTAGAGGAAAGACATCCTTTAAAAAGTTAGTTTATTTTACAACTTAGACATCAAGGTAGGTTAACCCCTTCATGGAAAAATCAAGACTCTTAGCACTATGGGTTAAACTACCACTGGAGACGTAATCAATCGCTAAACCACGAAAACGGCTAATAGTGGTCATATCAATATTTCCAGAACATTCAATCCGAGAACGTCCTGCAATTAGGGTAATGGCCTGTTCAATCTGTTCCAATGACATATTATCCAACATGATAATATCAGCACCCGCCGCCGCAGCTTCTTCGGCAGCAGCAAGGCTTTCCACTTCCACCTCGACCATTTTCACAAAAGGGGCATAGGCACGCGCTTGAGCAATTGCCTTTTGAACACTACCTACTGCCGCAATGTGATTGTCTTTTAGCAGGATAGCATCTGATAAATTAAAGCGATGATTATAGCCACCGCCAACTCTCACGGCATATTTCTCAAAAAGACGTAAATTAGGAGTAGTTTTTCGAGTATCAAATACCTTAATGCAATCATCGCCTAAGGCTTCTACATAAGCAGCTGTCATCGAAGCAATCCCTGATAAATGTTGTAAAAAATTCAAGGCAACGCGTTCACATGTTAAGAGACTTCTCACCGAGCCTATGATTTCTAAAACCAAATCGCCACTAGTCAAACGATCCCCATCCTTAAATTGATGAGGATTCTGGAAGGTCACCTCGGCATCAAATAGGGTAAAAACCCTTTGAAAAACGGTTAGCCCCGCTAAAACACCAGCTTCCTTGGCAAAAAGCGACACCTTGGCTTGGCCATGATGATCAAAAATGGCATTGGTACTGTAATCTTCGGAATGAACATCTTCTCGCAAGGCTGCTTTCAATGTATCATCTATTTGAAAAGGGGTTAAATCAGTTGAAATGATTGACATCACTAGATCCTCTATTTTTAATATCACTTGTAAGCACTAGAGGCAATCACTATGAACTTCCATAGGAAATCACAAGCCTGAATACCTCATTTTTAATTCTAACAAGTGTCAATACAATTGTCAAGACAATTGTATTTTTTTGTGTATAATAGTCAAGTACCAATAGGAAACAGGTGGTCTTTTGAGCGCCAAAATTGCCAACCTATTTCCATATTCTAACTGAAAGGACAATTCAATGATTCATTTAATAATGATTAGCGCCATTGCTCTAGCCATTGGAATTGGTTACCGCACCAAAATCAATATTGGCCTGCTGGCTATTGCTTTTTCTTACCTCATCGCAACCACTCTCATGGGATTAAGCCCCAAAGAACTTCTTCATTTTTGGCCAACCTCACTCTTTTTTACCATTTTTAGCGTCTCTCTCTTTTATAACGTTGCAACAACTAACGGTACTCTTGATGTCTTGGCTCAACACATTCTCTACCGCACACGCACCCATCCTAACGCCCTCTACATGATTTTATACCTGATGGCAACCCTTTTGTCTGCTTTAGGTGCTGGATTTTTCACTACTATGGCCGTTTGCTGTCCTCTAGCGATTACCCTCTGTCAAAAAGCGGACAAACACCCTTTGATTGGAGCTCAAGCCGTCAATTGGGGAGCTTCAGGAGGGGCTAATTTGATAACCAGTAGCTCAGGCATTGTCTTTCAAGGCCTGTTTAAGCAAATGGGATGGGAAGAGCAAGCTTTTTCACTTGGCAATCATATCTTTATCGTCAGCATTATCTACCCACTCATCGTCTTGCTTTTATTATCCTGTTACAGCCACTATAGTAAGGGAAGAACAAACTCATCCTTGACTATTGACCAACCACCACTCCTCAGCAAGGTTCAAAGACAAACCACCTTGCTCATGATCAGCAGCATGGTTTTGGTTTGGCTTTTTCCCTTGTTGCATCTCATTTTCCCAAACATCGCCTGGATAGCTACTTATCAAAAAACATTTGATATTGGCTTTGTCTCAATACTCATGGTCTGCCTCGCCTTAAGGCTCAAATTAGGGAAGCAAGAAGCCATTTTGGCTAAAGTTCCCTGGGCTACAATTATCATGCTCTGCGGCATGAGCTTACTAATGTCTCTAGCGGTCAAGTCAGGTTTAGTCACACTGATAGGGCACCTCATGACAACAACCATTCCTCATTTCTGGTTACCTCTGTTCTTTTGTGTGATAGCCGGAGTGATGTCACTCTTTAGTTCCACCCTATCCGTTGTAGCTCCAGCCCTCTTTCCCATCATTGCTATCATCAGTGCTCAAAATCCTCAGATTGATATTCACTTACTCACAACAGCCACCGTTATTGGCGCTCTATCTACTAATATCTCACCCTTTTCATCAGCTGGTTCTCTCATTCAACTCTCACTCCCCAATATAGAGGAACGCGGTCTTGCCTTCAAAAAGCAAATTATTCTGGGTGTCCCTATCAGCTTAAGTTTGGGACTCTTGACCACCTGGATTCTCATCCTTCTAGCTTCCTTAAGTTAGATTCATTATCTAACTTAAGGGTGGACTTGGTATAATAAAGTAGACACAAAATTAAGTGGAAACGAGGAAAAGTCATTATGCCAAGAAAAACCTTTGATAAAGCCTTCAAACTCTCTGCTGTAAACCTCATCCTGTAAAAATAATTAGTTCAACTTTAAAAATTCATCCCAATAGTCTTTATCGATGGATTCAAGAATATGAAAAATATGACGAAGTGCGTTCCCAGGACATGGGAGCGCACTTCGTCATACTCAATTTGAGATATAGTGAAATGAAATAAGAACAGGACAAATAGATCAGGATAGTCAAATCGATTTCTAACAATATTTTAGAAGTAGATGTGTACTATTCTAGTTTCAATCTACTATAGTAAAGTTGACTTTCCTGTACCATTTTTACCAGTAATTAATGTCACGCCTGAACTCGAAGTATCAAAAGAAATATTATCAAACAATATACGATGATCCACCCTATACGAAATATTTTCTACTTTCATTTTTTCTCCTTTTGAACTAATAGCAAAAGAAACAGTTCTGTTTTCATACTCTTTCCCCTTCATCTATATTATTCGTAATGAAAAATAAAAAATAAAATTTTTTTAAATGATTATGATTCAGAATTTATTTAATATATTAAAAGAAGATATGAACAAATAAATTGGGAGATTGAAATTCATTTCTAGCAATTTTTTAGAAGTCACAGTCTACTATTCTAACCTCAGTATACTATATGTGTTACAAGAAAAGACTCAAAAACTTCTCGTCAGTGTAAGAATGTTTGAAACACTATTTAAAACTAAATAACTATAAGAAGTAGATCAGGTGAACAATTTCAGTACCTACTCTATAAGCTATACGAAGATATTTTTCAACATGATGGATAAAACGATCACTCTTTTAAAGCCATCTTATTTAGAAAAGAGAAACCATTTAAGCATAGATGGGACCTTCTTGCCCTGTTTTAAATTTTTCTTAAACTAGAGTCTGTAAAAGATTGGCTTCATTTTCACATTTTCTCCTAGGAGGAATGTCGTAATGCAAAAGAATTAAATTCAAATAAATCATAGCGATGACGACTAATCGAGTACTCAAACGGAGTTCCGTTATCCAAATAAGCCACTTGTTCTACTTCAAATACCGGTTCCGTTGGAAGGAGCTGCAAGTAATGTTGCTCATTTTCTGAACTAGAAGAAGCTCGCAAGATTTTTGTAGCACTGGCAATATGCAATCCTAACTTTCCTTCAATGTAATTGTAAATCGATTTTTGTAAAATATCTTCAGTAATACCTGGAATAACATCGGTACTCATATAAGTTTGTTCCAGAACATAAGGTTTACCGTCAATAATACGCAGACGGTAAATATTATAAACTGGACTCTGCAAAGCGACCTGTAGTTTTTCTGCTAAAAATTCATTTGCAAATTCTAATTTGAAGTGAATAATCCTCGAGTCAATTGTAGAATGAGCATCTTCAGATATTTTTGTCAGTCCCCGGATATCTCTTTCTGGAACGATTAATTTTCTTTTTGAGCTGCCACGAGAGAGAACAAAGGTTCCCTGCCCACGTTTTCTAAAAATTAAGCCCTCAGAAACTAACAAGTCTAAAGCTTTTTTGATCGTCATTCGACTACAGGCAAACTGTTTAGCTAATGTCATTTCATCAGGCAATTGTTCGTTCATGGTATATTTATTACAAAGAATCTTTTCACGAATCTCATTGTAAATAAATAAATATTTTGTACTCATTTAATCTGGTTCTCTCTATAATATTCTAATAGTAGTATAACAAAGTTCAAGAAATGAGGCAAACACAAGATATGTATCAACAATTTTTAAAAATGTCTAGACAAATTTTAAAATTATGCTATACTTTATGTATAGAATAATAGAAAGGAGGTTGAGCATGAAAAAAAAGTTAGTATTTCCTAATCTGTTTTGGTGGGGAGCTGCTTCTAGCGGACCTCAGACAGAAGGTCAATATGGAAAAGTACATGAAAATGTGATGGACTACTGGTTCAAAACGCATCCAGAAGATTTTTTCGATAATGTCGGACCTCTTGTAGCCAGTAACTTTTTTCATACTTACACCGAAGATTTCCACTTGATGAAGGAAATTGGAGTTAATTCTTTCCGCACTTCCATCCAATGGAGTCGACTCATCAAGAATTTAGAGACAGGTGAGCCTGATCCAAAAGGTATTGCTTTCTACAATGCCATCATTGAAGAAGCTAAAAAGAACCAGATGGATCTTGTGATGAATTTACATCATTTTGATTTACCAGTGGAACTTCTTCAAAAATACGGTGGTTGGGAAAGCAAACATGTAGTGGAGTTATTCGTGAAGTTTGCCAAGACTGCTTTCACATGCTTTGGAGATAAGGTTCATTACTGGACAACTTTCAATGAGCCAATGGTCATTCCAGAAGCAGGATACTTATATGCTTTCCATTATCCAAATCTAAAAGGAAAGGGAAAAGAGGCCGTACAAGTCATCTATAATCTAAACCTTGCTAGTGCAAAAGTGATTCAACTATATCGCTCATTAGGACTTGATGGAAAGATTGGGATTATTTTAAACTTGACACCTGCTTATCCAAGAAGTAATTCTCCAGAAGACTTAGAAGCAAGTCGATTTACAGAAGACTTCTTTAACAAAGTCTTCTTGAATCCAGCTGTTAAAGGAACTTTCCCAGAAAGATTGGTAAAACAGCTAGAGAGAGATGGCGTGTTATGGAGTCATACCGAAAAAGAGCTTCAACTGATGAAATCAAATACGGTTGATTTTCTTGGAGTAAACTACTACCATCCAAAACGTGTTCAAGCACAAGCAAATCCTGAGGAATATCAGACGCCCTGGATGCCAGACCAATACTTCAAAGAGTATGAATGGCCGGAGCGTCGCATGAATCCATATCGTGGTTGGGAAATTTTTCCGAAAGCCATTTATGATATTGCTATGATTGTGAAGGAAGAATATGATAATATTCCATGGTTTATCAGTGAAAACGGAATGGGTGTTGAAAACGAAGCACGGTTTATCGATGAAAATGGAGTTATCGATGACGTGTATCGTATTGAATTTTATGAAGAACATTTAAGATGGCTACATAAAGCCATTGAAGAGGGAAGTCACTGTTTTGGATACCACGCTTGGACCGCATTTGATTGCTGGTCTTGGAATAATGCATATAAGAATCGTTACGGATTTATCTCCGTTGATTTAGAAACGCAAAAGAGAACCATCAAGAGCTCAGGAAGATGGTATCGCAAAGTAAGTGACAATAACGGTTTTGAAGTAGAAATTGAGGAGTAAAGAGAGGAGATATTCAGATGAAAAACTCAAAATTTATAGATCAATTTGCCACCTTTGCTGGTAAACTAGGGAACCAAATTCATTTAAAAACCCTAAGAGATGCATTCGTAACAGTAATGCCATTATATATTTTGGCAGGTTTAATCGTTCTTTTGAACAACACGGTATTTAAGTGGATTTTCCAAGGGGATACATTAACAAAATTCCAATATTGGGGAATAACAATTGCAAACGGTACTTTAAGTATTTCAGGTATGATTATTGCTGTAATGGTTGGTTATTTCTTAGCTAAAAACAGAGATTTCGAAAACCCGTTAGCAGCATCAATGCTATCATTAGTTTCTTTAATTGTGATGATGCCAAATACAGTTTCTGTAGTTCCTGACGGAGCAAAAGATGCGGTAAACATTTCAGGTGTTCTTTCATTCAACAACACAGGTACAGGCGCAATGTTCGCCGGGGTTATCGTAGCGATTATTGCAACAGAATTATTCATTGAATTATCAAACGTTAAAGCTTTACAAATGAACCTTGGTGAAAATATTCCACCAGCTGTTAGTAGATCATTTAGCGTATTACTTCCAGTCATGACCGTCATCTCCTTATTTGGGGTTGTTTCAGCATTATTATTCAATATAACTGGAATGAACTTAATCTCAATCATTACAATCTTTATTCAAGAACCAATTCGTCATATTGGTACAAGCTTAATCGGGGTCATTATTATTTACTCTTTAGGAAATATGTTATGGCTATTTGGTATTCACCAAGCAGTTATTTACAGTGCCATCCTAGAACCATTACTATTAATTAACATTACTGAAAACATCACTGCAGCAAATAATGGACAAGCCATTCCACACATCATCAACTTATCACAAATACAAACATTCGCTTTAATGGGTGGTAGTGGATCTACATTATGTTTATTAATAGCAACATTCTTAGTGAGTCGCAATGCTGTTTCTAAAAACGTGGCTAAATTATCTTTTGGACCTGGTATCTTCAATATCAATGAACCAGTATTATTCGGTTACCCAATCGTTTATAACATTTCATTAGCTATTCCATTTATCACAGTTCCAGTCCTTGGTATTTTAATCAGCTACTTAGCAACAGTTACAGGATTCATGAGTCCTGCATTTATACAAGTTCCTTGGACTACACCAGTATTCTTAAATGCATGGTTAGCAACAGCAGGGGACGTGAGAGCAGTTCTAGTTCAATTCATCATCTTTGCACTTGGAGTTCTTCTATACATTCCATTTATCAAAGTTAATGACAAAGTTGTTGAACAAGAAATGGAAGGTTAAGATTATGAAACAAATTTTATTAGTATGTAATGCGGGAATGTCGACAAGTATGCTTGTTAAAAAAATGCAACAAAGTGCGACTGAACGTGGGATTGAAATTTCTATCCAAGCAAAATCAATGACAGAAGCTAAAAAGAATATCCATGAAGCAGATGTCATTCTAATTGGGCCACAAATTCGTTATGAGTTACTTGCTGTGAAAGAAATTGCAGGAAATACCCCTGTAGATACCATTGATATGCGGGATTACGGAATGATGAATGGAGCAAAAGTTCTGGAACAAGCACTTGCATGGATAGGAGAAATAAGATGACAGAAGAAATGGAATATATCTGTTTTCAGCTCATTGCCAATAGTGGAGCAGCCAAATCATCCTTTATTGAAGCCATCCAACTAGCTAAGGCGGGAAATTTAAAAGAAGCGAAAATTAAAGTTGAAGAAGCGGAAGACTCCTTAGTAGAAGCGCACAAGATTCACTCTAATCTCATACAAAAAGAAGCTACTGGAGAAAAAATAGGATTCTCCTTGCTATTTATGCATGCAGAAGACCAAATGGCTTCAACAGAGATTATTCAGTTGCTATCTAAAGAATTCATCGATCTCTATCAAAATAAATAGGAACACTGTCGTTCCCATCTGTCTTTATTAATGACGGCTACATTGTAGGAACCTCCAAAAGTTGGACAAAATGATTGAAAGGATTGGATCCTGCATTACACAAGATCCAATCCTTTTCTTTTACTCTAGTTTTTATAATGTATTGAATCTAGAATAGTCCACTGCAATTTCTAAAAAATTGCTGGAAATAGATGTTAAGCTCCAATTTATTTGTTTATATCTTATTTCAGTTTACTATACTAGCTTATTATTCTAGTGAAAAATTGAATGAGCCACTATTTATTTAATATGTATGATGAGGGAATGACTCAAAAACTTCTTGTCGATATAAGAATATCTGAGATAGTATTTTAAAACGAAAGGATTATAAAAGCTCATTTCCTTCGCACTTATTTTATAGAGATCTATCATTATACTCTTTAGAAATCAAAAAGCAACACACCTTGTCATCGTTTTCTCGTTTGCTCTTTGATTTTAATTGGGCCTTAGTAAATACTACTCTTAAATTAAACTATAGTGAATTGAAATAAGATGTGAACAACTCTATCAGGAAAGTAAAATTAATTTCTATAAATGTTTTAGCAATTGTTTCGTACTATTTTAGATTCAGTCTACTATACTATATTTTTTATATATTAAAATGAAATAAGAACAGGACAAATCGATCAGGACAGTCAAATCGAATTCTAACAATGTTTTAGAAGCAGAAGTGTACTATTCCAGTTTCAATCTATTATATATTTTGTTTCTATTCTAGTTTTTCAAAAAGGGCAAAAAGGCCTCAATATCATAAAAAGGCATCCTATCAGGTGTTCAAAAACCTTGATAGGATGCCTTTTATCATAGAAAAAGTACTGGATCTTTCCCTCAAATTGAGTTTTTGTCTTGCTTCTAGACTGATAAACAATTATTTACGGCGTCCTGGTCTTTCTTTGTAGCCATAGTATGCATCTTCGATGATTTCTTGCATATGGTCTACCATTGGAAGACGTGGGTTAGCTGGTGAACATTGGTCTTCATAAGCCAGGAAGGCTAATTCACGAGAATGTTCTTTCCATTCTTTTTCGTCAATTCCTTGGTCTCTAAAATTCATTTGGATCCCAATACGTTCACCGAGTTCGTAGACAGCTTTTGCGTAAGATTCAACCCCTTCTTCTGGAGTAGAAGCTGGAAGTCCAAGCATGCGTGCGATATCTTGGTATTTTTCATCTGCACGGTAGTAGTTGTACTTAGGCCATGTTGCTGTCTTAGCTGGACGTGTACCGTTGTAACGGATAACGTATGGAAGCAAGATAGCATTTGTACGACCGTGGATTGTGTGGAATTGCGCACCAATCTTATGGGCCATTGAGTGAGAAATACCTAGGAAGGCATTGGCAAAGGCCATACCAGCGATTGTTGAAGCGTTATGCATTTTCTCACGTGAGTGGAAGTCTGCATTCTTAACTGAGCTTTCGAGATTTTCAAAGACCAATTTAATGGCTTGAAGTGCTAAACCATCAGTGTAGTCACTAGCCATTTGTGATACGTATGCTTCTGTCGCGTGAGTCAATACGTCCATACCAGTATCAGCAGCAACAAATCCTGGAACTGTCAATACCAAAGCAGGATCTACGATTGCCACAGTTGGTGTCAATGAGTAGTCAGCGATTGGGTATTTACGGTTGTTTGCTTTATCAGAGATAACGGCAAATGGTGTTACTTCAGATCCTGTACCAGATGTAGTTGGAATCGCGATGAATTTAGTCTTCTTACCAAGCAATGGGAACTTGAAGGCACGTTTACGGATATCCATGAATTTTTGGACAAGGTCACGGAAGTCCACTTCTGGTTGCTCGTAGAAGAGCCACATTACTTTGGCAGCATCCATTGGAGACCCACCACCGAGTGCGATGATGGTATCTGGTTTGAAGGCACGCATAATCTCAGTACCACGGTTTACAGTTGTGATATCTGGATCCGGTTCTACATCCGCAAAGATTTGGTAAACAACCTTATTGCGACGAAGGTCCAGTTGTTCGATGATACGATCAAGGAAACCAAGCTCTACCATGGCATGGTCAGTAACGATCATGACACGTTCAACGTCACGACATTTTTGAAGGTATTGAATTGAATCACGTTCAAAGTATGTTTTTGAAGGAAGTTTCATCCATTGCATGTTATTTCTCCGTCTTCCGACTTTTTTGATATTCAAGAGGTTAATGGCACTAACGTTATCCCCAACTGAGTTGCGTCCGTAAGAACCACATCCAAGTGTCAATGATGGCAAGAAGGCATTGTAAACGTCCCCGATACCACCAAAAGTAGAAGGTGAGTTACAGATAACACGAATAGCTTTAACAGCTTTACCAAATTCTTTAGTCAATTCTTCGTCAGCTGTGTGGATAGCTGCTGAGTGTCCAAGACCGTTAAATTCAACCATTTGACGAGCCTTAGTAATACCATCTTCACGGCTTTCAGATTTCAAAACTGCAATAACTGGTGACAATTTTTCACGAGTCAATGGCTCATTTTCGCCAACTTCTTTACATTCTGCAGCAAGAATGTTTGTTCCTTCTGGAACTGTAAATCCTGCTTGTTCTGCAATCCAAGTTGCTGGTTTACCAACGATGTCAGCGTTCAATTTTGCACCAGCACAGTTTTTGCTGTTTGCTTTGACGCCGAAGCAGAACTCTTCAAGAAGAGCTTTTTCTTTTTTGTTTACAAAGTAAGTGTGGTAAGATTTGAACTCTGCTACAAATTCATCGTAAATTTCTTTATCAATGATAACTGCTTGTTCAGATGCACAGACCATACCGTTATCAAATGATTTAGACATGACGATATCGTGTGCTGCTTGACGAATGTTTGCTGATTTTTCAACATAAGCTGGAACGTTTCCGGCACCTACCCCAAGAGCTGGTTTACCACATGAGTATGCGGCTTTAACCATGGCATTACCACCTGTTGCAAGGATTGTTGCAATACCTTCGTGGTTCATAAGGGCACTAGTTGCTTCCATAGATGGTTGAGTGATCCACTGTACACAGTTTTCAGGAGCACCAGCTGCGATAGCTGCATCGCGGACGATACGAGCTGCATGAGCAGATGATTCTTGTGCTGATGGATGGAAGGCAAAGACGATTGGGTTACGTGTCTTCAATGAAATCAATGATTTGAAGATTGCTGTTGATGTTGGGTTTGTTGTTGGAGTAATACCACAAACAACACCAACTGGTTCAGCAATAAGAGTCAATCCTGTTACATCGTCTTCTTCGATAACGCCAACTGTCTTAGTGTGGCGCATGTTGTTTACTACGTGTTCACAAGCAAACAAGTTCTTAGTTGCTTTGTCTTCAAATACACCACGTCCTGTTTCTTCAAAGGCATGTAAAGCCAATTCTCCGTGGGCATCCAAAGCTGCTACTGATGCTTTGGCAACGATGTAGTCAACTTGTTCTTGATCCAATTTACGCATTTCTTCAAGGGCAACTAGAGCTTTTTGAACCAACTCATCTACGTGTTTTTCAGCAACGAGTTTCTTTTCCTCTGGTGTCACAGTTTTTTTATCAGCCATATTTTCCTCCATAGCTTTCAAGGAACGATATCCTTTGTTAATTTTTTCACAAGTTTATTATAACGCATTATTTCAACTTTGTAAACAGTTTCATAAACATTTCACAAAGAATTTTTAAACTCTTGTGAAACTTTTCTCATTTTCTTTTCTTATCAAGTTTTATCTTTGAAGTTTGTGAAATTTATTTCAAATATTTTTTATTTCACAAACTTGCTTGGAAGAGGGATTTGGAAAGAAAGGGATTCACAGGTAAGCGCTTACCTTGTGATTCTAATAATACCTCCTTTGATAAGGAGGCTTTATTTTTGTTGAAAAACGCCTTGTTTAAAAGTTCCTTCATAAACGACTTCTTGTTCTGTTGTTAGTTTCCCTTTTCCTTCAGCCTGACCATTTACAAAATCACCTTCGTAGGTCCAGCCTTCTTTAGATTGAAAGGTACCTTTTCCGTTGAAGGCTCCATTGTTGAAGCCACCTGTATATTGGTCTCCATTTTGGAAGGTAATGGTACCTTGGCCATTCATTTTACCACGGACAAGACTGCCATCATAAACAATCGTTCCATTATCGAGTTTTAAGACACCTTTTCCTGGAATATTTAGAAAAAAGACGAGTACAGCACAGAAAACAATGGTAACTACTGCCAAAAGCTCTAAACGTGGACGAGTCAGATAGACACGATACTTTTCGTAAAAATTCGTAAGATTTTCCACCTTAACTCTCCTTTTCTAAACGTTCTAACCAAGCTTGACAGCCCTCTTGAACACGTCGATAGGTTTCTTCAAAATCTCCTGTATACCAAGGGTCTGGAACACTTTCAGATGAAAATGAGTAAATCTTATCTTGACAGTCTACTGGACACATCTGACGTAAGTCAGAAATATTTGAAGCGTCCATTCCGATAATATAATCAAAGGCTTCAAAATCTTCCTTACTAATCTGAAGCGATGTCTTGTTCTTGTCATAAGGAATCTCATACTCTTGAAAAATTCCCTGAGTCCCCTTATGAATCGGATTGCCATGTTCCCAAGAGGAAGTTGCTCGACTTTGGATTTCGTAGTTATCTGTCATTGATTTCATAACAAACTCGGCCATAGGGCTACGGCAAATATTTCCCAGACAGACAAAGACTAATTTTTTCATCCCATTTCCTTTCTTTTATAGAAAACGGGAGTTCGTGATCCCGTCTTATTTTTCAATTGCGCCTTCTAGTGAAGCTGTTTCTTTCAGCGGTAATACTGTCTTGATAGCAGCTAGTTCAAAAGTCAAGTAAACTCCATCTACGTCAAGAACTATTGTTCCCTTCTCCGTATCTACTTCATCGACTGTTCCATAAAGTCCACCGATTGTAATCACTTCATAGCCTTTTTGTAGTTTATTTAAGCTTTCCATACGCTTTTGAGCTTGTTTCTTTTGAGAACGTTGCATAAAGAACATCAAGGCCATCATACCTACAAGCATGATTAAAAAAGTAATATTTGGATTCATTGTTTTCTCCTTTGTCTTTTACATAGGACTACTATATCAAATTTCAGCTACTTTTACAAGATTGTACCTTACTTTTCTGGTAAGAAAAACCAGAGCTTACGCCCTGATTTTTAGGATTATTTCAAATTTCGAACAACTTTTACAAGATTTTCGACAGTAAAGCCATATTCTGCCAATACTTTTGGTGCTGGGGCAGAGGCTCCGAAGGTATCAATACCTAGAACGGCACCATCGAGACCAACATATTTGTACCAGTTTTGACTTGCACCCATTTCGACTGCAACACGACGGCGGACTGCATTTGGAAGAATTTCTTCCTTGTAAGCTGCATCTTGTTTATCAAAGACATCTGTAGATGGCATGCTGACTACGCGGATTTTTTCGCCTTGACTAGCCAATTCTTTAGCAGCTGAGACAGCAAGATTAACCTCTGAACCTGTCGCAATCAAGATGGTATCAAAGTCGGCTGCATTTTCATATACAACATAAGCACCTTTAGCAACCTTGTCGAAGTCTGTTCCATCTTCAACAGTCAAGTTTTGACGTGTCAAGACAAGGGCAGTTGGTGTTTTCTCACTTGTCACTGCAAGGTACCAAGCTGCTTGCGTTTCACGCGCATCTGCTGGACGGAAAACATTTAGATTTGGCATAGCACGAAGACCTGCTAAATGCTCAACTGGTTCGTGAGTCGGACCATCTTCCCCAACTGCGATTGAATCATGGGTAAAGACATAAGTCACAGGAAGTCCTTGTAAGGCTGACAAGCGGACAGCTGCCTTCACATAGTCAGAGAAGACGAAGAAAGTTCCACCGTATACACGAAGTCCACCATGAAGGGCCATCCCGTTCAAGATTGTTCCCATTGCAAATTCACGAACACCAAACTGAATGTTACGATTCAAGCGATTGGTATCGTCTTGAAGTCCATCCGTCTTGATATAAGTCATGTTTGAGTGAGCAAGGTCAGCTGATCCACCTAGGAAGGTTGGTAATTTAGCTGCCACAACATTCAAGGCATCTTGACTTGAATTACGAGTTGCTTGAGAAAAACCATTTTCTAAAGCTGGGAAGTCTGCTGGAGTCACTTCGACTGGATCACGTCCGTCGATGATGGCTTCTACTTCTGCAGCCAGTTCTGGATGAGCTTCTTTATAATCTGCAACTAATTTAGTCCAAGCTTGATAAGCTGATGCGCCACGGTCTGCAACATGTTCTTTGAAATCAGCATATACTTGTTCTGGAATTTCAAATGGTTCGTAGTCCCAACCGAGGGCTTGACGAGTTGATGCAGTTTCATCTGCTCCAAGAGGGGCGCCGTGTACAGCATTAGTTCCTTGTTTGTTTGGAGAACCGTATCCAATAACCGTCTTCACTTCAATCAAAGATGGCTTGCCTGAAGCTTTTGCTGTTTCGATAGCAGCATGGATGGCTTCCAAGTCTGTTCCATTTTCAACCAAGGCAGTATGCCAACCGTAGGCATTGTAACGGTCACGAACACTTTCTGTAAAGGAATCCTTTGTCTCACCATCCAAGTTGATATCATTTGAATCATAAAGAACAACCAACTTATCAAGTTTTTGCAAACCTGCGTATGAAGCTGCCTCGCTTGAGACACCTTCCATCAAGTCTCCGTCTCCACAGATAACGTAAGTATAGTGGTCAAAGATATTGTAGCCTTCACGGTTATATTTGGCTGCCAAGAAACGTTCTGCTTGGGCAAAACCAGTAGCAGTTGAAATCCCTTGCCCTAGAGGACCTGTCGTAGCATCAATCCCTGCCGTATGACCAAATTCTGGGTGACCTGGTGTTTTTGAACCCCATTGACGGAAACTCTTAATCTCATCCATGCTGACATCTTCAAAACCAGAAAGGTGAAGAAGAGCATAAAGGAGCATTGAACCATGACCTGCTGAAAGAATAAAGCGGTCGCGGTTAATCCAGTTTGGTTGAGCTGGATTGATATGAAGTTGTTTTGTAAAGAGGCTGTAAGCCATCGGAGCCGCTCCCATAACCACACCTGGATGACCTGAGTTGGCTTTATTAATGGCGTCAATACCTAGAAAACGAATTGCATTAACAGATAGATTTGACATAGAATTTCCTTTCTATTTGAGGTGATTATTGAATCACACATTCTATTTTACTATTATATGAAAATTATCCGTATCATGCAACATACGGATAACCTCCAAAGAATATTTTTATATTATAGCAAAGCTTTAAATTGAATGTTAGAGTCTTGTTCAAAACAATCATCAAAACCACGTGGATGATGGTATTCTACTAAGTGTTGATCTTGAGGATAAGTGTACTTACCGCCAACTTCCCAGATAAATGGATGGAAATCGTATTGCAAGCGATCTTTTCGCATTTTCCAAAGTTCTAGAATCTCATTAGTAGAAGCCATGAAGTTAGACCAGATATCATAGTGAACTGGGATAATGACTTTGGTACGCAGATTTTCTGCCATACGAAGAAGGTCGATAGATGTCATTTTGTCTTGGATACCTACCGGATTTTCACCATAGTTATTCAAAGCAACATCAATTTTAAAGTCTTTACCATGTTTTGCAAAATAGTTTGAGAAGTGAGAATCTGCACCATGATAGATGGTTCCACCTGGTGTTTCAAAGATATAGTTAACAGCCTTTTGAGCCATTTCTTCATCTGTAACAGCCAAGCCAGCAAGTTCACCGCCTGTCTCATCAGCACCGTTCACTGGGAGAGTTACCAAGCAAGTACGGTCAAATGATTCTACTGCATGAATCTTCATATCTTTTAATTCGATAGTGTCACCTGGTTTAACAACGATGATACGTTCTTTTGGAACACCCCATCCTTCCCAGATTCGTCCACAGTGGTAAGGACCGATAAACTTAACATGCTCTAACTTAGGATTGTTGAGAATTGCTGCAGCTGTGTATGGGTCGATATGATCACTGTGGAAGTGTGAAACTAAGTAATAGTCTAGTTCGTTGATAGCAAATGGATCGATAACCATTGGCTGAACACGCAAGTTTGGTTGCAACTTACGAACACCTGCCATATTTGCCATTTGGTGCCCACGAACCATATCTTTCACTTTTTTGGTTGATTTTCCACGGTTTGACCAAAGGTCCATGACAACGTTAGCACCAGCTGGTGTCTTAATCCAAGTACCACAGTTGCCTAGCCACCACATGGCAAAGTTGCCTTCAGGTACGACTTCTTCTTCGATTTCTTCGTTCAACCATGTTCCCCACTCTGGGAAAGTGGCTAAAATCCATGACTCTCTTGTAATTTCTTTGACGTTTGGCATATGTTGCCTCCTTTGGATATAATTGTTATCTTTGAGATTAGTATACCACCCTTCAAAACACTAAAAAAGACCAAGAAAAACACAGGTTTGTGTTCATCATTGGACTGTCCTTCAAATATCTTCCAAAAAAGCTTGAACTACTATTTCTTGATTTATAAGTGTTTGAACCTCTTCTTGGAACTTACTAGCCAACTTGCTATCTACAATATAAGACGAAATAAGACTAGAAAGATTTTCACTGAAACTTTTGCTCTTATTACGAAATATATTGTGTTTAAGATAGTCTAGCATTTTCAAAATATCTTCTGCTTCAAGGATAGGATTAACCCTTAAAATCGGAAATCTGCTATCCAAATCATCATTAGTAGTAATCACTACATCAACTTGTGCAATATCTTCCACACTCTTAAATTGTTCTGTTGTAAATACAGTGTCAATTTGCTCATTTGGAAAATAAAGTTTGCATTGTTTCAGCAAAAGTCTCGAAACCGCAACACCTTCATCACAAACGAGATAAACTTTTTTCATATTTTTTTGAGACGATGGTGTATATTTTAAAAATCCTCCAATATGAATCGTCAAATAGGCAATATCATCGTCTGTTAGCCGAATAAACCATGCTCCTTCTAAAATTTCCGCAGATTTTCTAGTGACTAAAAATAATTCTCCATACTTGGATCGAATTTGTTTTGTTAGAGGATTTTTAGAAAAAATACCGTAAGTCTTTCTAAATAACAAGGCTTTACAGTGGATCATCAAATTTCGTAACAAATCATCCTTGTTCTCAATCTCCATTCGGATTTGTGATTCAAAATACCAGATAAATTCTTCTAAAGCAAGTTTTAATTGCCGAAAATCATCACTTTCTGCATGAATATCCAAATCTTTACGATAGGAGAGGAGGAGAACAGCTACAAGAGAAACTTCAAGTCCTGACAAAGAAATTTCAAACTTTTGAAACAACCGTTCTCCTAATTTCTTAGACACCTGATACTCTATTCTTTTTCTTATCAAAGAAAATTCTTTCTCTATATCCTGATGTCTTTCTTGATACTGTTCAACATTATGACAGCTTAACAGCAAATAAGGTAGAACCTGCAACATAAAAGTTATTTCATGATGGTTTATTTTCTTCCCTAAATCTTGTTCAACTAAAGGAACCTGTTCCTTAAAAAATTGGTTCATTTCAACAGAAAGCAAACACTCATCATCTAACCTCTCTTTCATCTTATCTTCTAAAATAGATACAAAAGTGGCATTTTCTTCCATAAAAATATGATATAGAAGCGATTGAAGATACTGAATTTTATTAAGAGGGTGGGCATGAAGGTGGTATCCCTGTGACTTGCTCACTTGCAAGATCACCTGATATTGTTCCAAAGTTAGTTGATAACGAATACTATTCAAATCATTGAGAACAGTATTCCTAGATACCTCTGTTAACTCTATCAATTTTTCAATCGTAATACGTTCTTTAGAAATACCTATCCATAGTAACATTATCATCATACGTTCATGCGCACTCATGATATAATCGTACGAATCTACTTCCGATAATAGTTTACAACAAGCATCTCTCTGCTCTTCCGTTAAGTGAATACCAATTCGTGGAATACTAATGATGTGAAGCGCCTCGTCACCCAGAGCAGCATTGATTTTGTCAATGTGATAATAAATTTTCCTTCTTGACTCTTTCAAATCTTTCGAAATCGCCATAATCGTTTTGGACGTTTCTTGATCCATCAAATATTGAAGCAAATCACAACTTGCCTTATCCAGTACCATATTAAAAAATCCCCCAAATCTATTGATATCACAGCAATTCTTTTTATTTTACCATATATATATCAAGCGCTATTTCTAAAAAATCTTTTAAAATTACTTCAATTCCAACTTTACTCTCAATAAAAATCAAATGTAAAAAGAGGAGCTAAATTTATCTTTTTCTCCTCCTTCATCGTTCTTACTTTTGACCATAATAAGCATTTGGTCCATGTTTACGTTGGTAGTGTTTTTCTAGTATGTACTGGGGAGCAGGTCCAACTCTTGGATTGATTTGTTCTGTAAAGCGATTCATCTTTGATACTTCCTCTAGTACGACAGAGTGATAAACAGCATTCTCTGGATTTTTGCCCCAGGTGAATGGACCGTGATTGCGTACAACAATTCCTGGTACTTCAACCGGGTTAAGTCCGCGATGTTCAAACTCTTCTACGATAACCAGGCCAGTATCTTTTTCATAGGCCACTTCTACTTCGTCCTTGGTCAAACTACGGGCGCAAGGGATTGAACCGTAGAAATAATCTGCATGGGTTGTTCCGTAGAAAGGAATATCACGACCTGCCTGAGCCCAACCAACAGCTTCTGTCGAATGGGTGTGAACCACACTACCAATTTCTGACCAAGCCTTATATAATTGCACATGAGTTGGGAGGTCGGAAGATGGTCTTAAATCCCCTTCTAGGATCTTACCATCTAGATCAGTCACTACCATGTTTTCAGGTGTCAATTCGTCATAATCCACGCCTGATGGTTTGATAACAATGACACCGAGTTCGCGATTAACTTCAGATACATTCCCCCAGGTAAATTTGACAAGTCCATGTTTTGGCAATGATTGATTGGCATCACAGACTCGTTTACGCATAGCATTGATTACTTGATTCATCTTACATCAAACCTGCTTTCTTAATGAGTGGATAGAGAAAAGCTTGCGCCTCTTGAACGGCTGCGCGTGTTTCTTCTACTGTTTCACAATTTTCAGACCACATTTCGATTAGGAAAGGTCCATTATAATTGGTTTCCTTTAAAATATCGAAAGCTTCTTCCCATTTGACACAACCTTGCCCGAAAGGTACATCTCGGAACTGGCCCTTTGAACTTTCTGTCACTGCATAAGTATCCTTGAGATGGAGAGCTGCGATGGCATGATGACCAAGATAAAACTCACTATAGATATCATTATGCCATGCAGACACATTACCAATATCTGGATATACAAAGAGGAAGGGAGAGTCAATCTCTTTTTCTATAGCCAAATATTTTTCGATGCTACTGATGAAAGGATCATCCATAATTTCAATAGCAAGTACCACCTGAGCTTCTTCAGCCCAGTCACAGGCTTTTCTCAAATTTTTGATAAAACGTTGGCGTGTCTGGGGTGACTTTTCCTCATAGTAAACATCGTAACCAGCTAATTGAATCGTACGAACTCCCAAGTCTTGAGCTAATTCGATACATTTTTTCATGAGTTCTAGAGATTTTTCCTCTAGAACTGGATCTTTTGAACCCAATGGGTAGCGACGATGGCCTGAAAAACAGATAGAAGGAATACGAACACCAGTTTCATAGATTGCTTTGACAACTTCCAAGCGTTCTTCCTTACTCCAGTCAAGTCTTGCTAAACGCTCGTCACGTTCGTCAATAGACATCTCGACAAAATCAAAGCCTAACTCCTTGGCAAAATTTAAACGTTCTAGCCAAGTAAAGTGTGTTGGGGTTGCCTTTTCATAAATTCCAATTGGACGTACCATGATTTACCCCCAAATTCGTTTGATTTCATCCTTGAAGGCACGCGCTGCTCCTGCTGGATCCGCAGCCTCTGTAATTCCACGACCTGCGATAAAGGTAAAGACATCAACACCTTCAAAGAGTTTGAGAGTATCTACATCTAGACCACCTGTTACAGATACACGGAAGCCCATGTCAATGAGTTTTTTAACCTTATTAAGGTCTTTTTCACCCCAAGTTTCACCAGCAAGAAGAGCATCACGAGATTGGTGATAAATAGCTTGTGAGATACCTGCATCTAGCCAAAGCTGAGCTTGTTCAAAAGTCCAATCGCCATAAAGCTCGATCTGGATTTCGCCTCGTTCTCCTCGTTCAGTCTTGATAGCCTTTAGAGCTGCTTCCATAGTAGGGATGGTTGCACAACAGATACAAGTCATCCAGTCTGCTCCACGAACCGCATTATTTTTAGCAACTGTTCCACCAGCATCAGCACATTTTGTGTCTGCCACAATAATCTTATCTGGGAAAAGGCTACGCAAGACTTCAGCCAGTTCACTTCCAACTTGAAGCAAGCAAACAGTTCCAGCTTCGATAATATCTACTTCCTGACCAACAGAAACAGCTGCTTTAATCGCTCCTTGCAAGTCTGAATGGTCTAATGCAACTTGTAAATTAGGTATTCTTTTTGTCATTTCTTTATTCCTCTTTCTAACTTTCCAAATCCAATCCTTCGAGATAAGGGCTATCCTTAGATTCTTCAATCATAGCCAAGACATCTTCTTTAGTCTGGCAAGCCTGTAAACGTGCAATAGAATCTTCTAATTCAAACAGGGCAATAATTTGTGGAATGGCTACACTTGTGTGAATTTTTGAACTTGTTGCTGCTAGTGCCAACAAAACAGATACCTCTTTCCCATCTGAAAATACAACAGGATTTTGTAAGGTAATCAATGAAAAGGCATCACTTTGCACACCAGCTTCAGGTCTAGCGTGGGGCATAGCCATACCTGGCATCAAGATATAGTAAGGCCCATACTCTTCAGTCGATTCAATGATAGCATCGTAATACTCTGGCAAAATTGCCCCACTTTCAATTAGGGGATCTACTGCTACCTTGACTGCTTCTTTCCAATTGTTAGCCTCTAAACCTAGTCGGATCGAGTCATTGTCAATTAAAGCTTGTTTTAAATTCATATCTGCCTCCTTTATTTAAAGAGGGAGAAGGACAGAAACGATAACTCTCAGTTTCTGTCCAGCCCCCTCCAACCTTTTACTGTAGTGCTTGACTGAGTTTTTCGGTGATTTCTTTATCATCCATCAAGTTATCAAGACCAATTAACTTCCCATTAGTTCGCCCTTCCAATTCTTGAATCAAATGAAGAGAAGCGATTACGATGTCATATCCTACTGCTAAACCTTTAGCTTCACCGACACTGCATGAATTGACTGTAAAATCTGTTTGATTAAGCTTACGGAGAGCATTTTCAACCTTCATCTTGATAACCATTGATGAACCCATTCCATTTCCGCACGCTGCTAATACTTTAACCATTTTATTTCTCCTTTTCTAGATACTAAGCTTCTTCTTGAACTTCACCGTTGTAATATTTCTCTTTATCTTTTGCTTTGGCAAATTGAAGTTGAGGAATAACAAGCAAGAAGAGACACACAAGTACATAACCAACAATACCAAGGTATTTGAAGATATATCCAAATCCAAGCCATGGGAATTCAAAGTCGATATTTCCATGGTAGCCACCATAAGATGCCAAATCGAGAAGGGCCACACAAAGAGCTCCTAGAGCAACTTGAAGGACACCTGATATAAAGGAAAGGATAACAGCCGCTTTCCATCCGCCGCGTTTATCAGCGTAGACCGCAATGGCTGCATTGTCAAAGAACACTGGTACAAATCCTGTAATAATAAGAATCGGATTTTTAAAGACGATGAGCAAGACAATTGTAATCAATTGACCAATCAAACCAAAGGTAAATCCTGACAAGACAGCATTTGGAGAACCAAATCCATAAGAAGCTGCAACGTCAACCGCTGGGAATGAACCTGGCAACAATTTGTTTGAAATACCTTGGAAGGCGTTTGTCAACTCAGATACGAACATTCGGACACCTTGCATCAAAACGAACAAGTAAACTGAGAAGGTAAAGGCTGTTTGGATAATGTACATAAAGAAATCTTGTTTAGCAGGATTGAATAGAGTTCCTGAAGTGATGACTTCTTTATTAGACATAATGTCTGGACCCAAGATTAAAAGAATGGCTCCGAAGAATACGAGCATCAAGGTAGCAGATGCAACAACTGTATCGTGGAAGATTGAGAGGAACTTAGGTAATTTAAGATTGTCTAAACTTTCTTCTTTCTTACCAAAGCGTCCTGCTACTTTATCTACAAACCAGATTGCAAATTGCTGTTGGTGACCAATCGCAAATCCGCCACCACCAGTCAAGCGTTGAGTTGCCTCAACAGTCATATTTGAACTAACTGCCCAGTAAAGTCCACAGATGATACCAATCGCTGCTGTACCGTAAGCATTGCGCAATTGTGGTACTAAGAATAGAACCATAAGAGATACTGTTGCAGCTTGTTGTACCATGATGTGACCAGTAATAAAGAGGGTTCTTACCTTCGTAATCTTTCGAAGAGCTACGAGCAAGATATTTATTCCAAAACCAATCAATAGAGCTGTAGTTGCAGTTCCAACAAAATCTGGAAACTCTGCTGCAATTTTGTTGTTTGCTGCAGCAAGTCCAAAGTAAGGGTCGATAACCGCTGCACCAATTTGGAATTTGTAGTTAAGAGCTGCTAAGATTGGACGAAAGGTTGTAACCAAACCACCAGCACCCACGTTAAGCAACATATACCCTACTGTTGCTTTAACAAACCCTGAAAAAACGTCATGGGCAGGTTTTTTCAAAAGTGCATATCCTATCAACACCAATAAACCTACGAAAAATGCGGGATTCTGCAAAATATTGCTAGAAAACCAATTTAGAACACTTGAAACGACTTCCATAATTGTTCTCCTTTTGAATTGTTTTTGTAAGTTTATTATATAATGCGAAAGCGCAAACAAAAAGACCAAGAATTACACAGCGGACTGTTCACTCTTGGACTGTATGATTTATGATGTTTTACAAATTATCTTATTTTCTCGTAGCTAGATAATAGGGAAGAATTTTAGAATAAGACTTCAATAAGCCTTCTACGATTTCTTCTTCAGACGAATTTTCTGTCATAGGAACATCTACCTTCACTAAAACTTTTCGAACTTCTTGACTTCTCACCTTCTCGCGTAAAGTACGACGCTTTTCTTCATTCGCCTCCCACCGTTGACTTTGACCATTAGAGTAGGTTAGATAATAAATCCCTTTAACGGTTGGAATGTCTAAAACTTTGGCCTGCTTGCCCAGTGTTTGCTCATCCTTCTTACGTTCGATGAAACTGACTTCCAAAGAAATTCCAAAGTCAGTAGATGTCCCATACAAACGTAAGGCCATCATAGGTTCTGTCACTTGTCCGTCTCTCTGTAGATAAACCCAAAAATGTGGTCTCAAACGCTGGGCCTGATTCATCCACTGGCTAGTCTGTTGGAGTTGCCATTCTGGATGGCTTGCTTGAAAGGCTTTGGCCAGTTCTGTAAAAGCCTTTCGGGCCTCTTGTCCTTTGTGGCGGAATGCCAGCATCTTCTCTCGCTCTGCTCCCGCTTTATCAGGATTACGGTACTGCAAACCAGCAAAGTCTAAATAGTCTCTTATCTTATTCAACATCAGTTTAACCTCCTCTAACTAGCAAAAAATCAGGATAAACCTGATTTTACGTATTCTGTATCTACAACAACATAGCGATTTGGCTCATCACCTTCAGAGTAACTAGTCACGCCATCCATACGTGAAATAATACGATGGATAATCTTGCGTTCGCTATTTGACATTGGATCTGTTTTATGACTGCGCCCTTCTTCCAAAACACGAGTCGCCAATTTTTGCGCATAGGTCTGCAAGACTTCTGCACGGTGTTCGACATAATCATTGACATTGATTGTAACGTAGAAGGTTCTGGAATAGCGGTTGTAAAGATAATTTTGAGCCAACAGTTGCAAGGCCTTCAAGACTTTACCATGGTAGCCGATAATACGACCTGGTTCGTTGGTGTCAATTTGTAGATTGATGCTACGACGGTTATAATCATTTGAAAGTGTAGCTTCA
The DNA here is from genome assembly GCF_001457635.1 of Streptococcus pneumoniae. Lineage (NCBI taxonomy): Bacteria > Bacillati > Bacillota > Bacilli > Lactobacillales > Streptococcaceae > Streptococcus > Streptococcus pneumoniae. Next base: position 709,871 of record NZ_LN831051.1, on the reverse strand, counting down.
ACATCCATGTCATCCACAATCGCTTGAACATAGGCAGTCACATCCGTAGCCACCTGGGCAATATCATAACTTTGCTCGACCTTCAAGCCCATCTCTTTCAAGTCTTGATTTTCAGTTTGATCTTGCTCAGTTTCAAGGTCATCAGCGCCTGCTTCTTCCCTCATCGCTTCCTCGATTTGAAGTTCATTTAAAATCTCAATGTGACCAGTTTCTTCTAAGATAGTGCTGGCATGTCTTTCATGTTTTAAGATTTCAGCCTTGACTTCATCAGAAATACCTTGACCTTCTTCCTCTATTTTTTTAATAGCATCAACCACATGACCAAGGTCAACGGTTTCTTCACTAACCGTCTTCACAGGCTCGTTCAAATCATTGATTTTTTTCGGAACGCCTTTTACTACCTGTTGATTTGCTTTGACAACAGTCGTTTCACTAATCGCTTCAATATCCACTTGGGCTGGTTTTTTACCAAATAGACCAAGAAAGCCTTTTTTCTCCCTAGAAATGACTTTGATATGAGCCTTCATTCTTGGAATATCTAATTCTTTCAATCCTTTCTGGATTGCTTCTTCAACAGTTGAACCTGTAAATACTACCATTACCAGATTCCTCCTTATTTATTTCGTTTTCTGAGCCTTTTTCTTGGCTTTTCTTTTTCTATTTTCCAAATCTTTTTGTGCCTGTACTACGGCCTCGCGCTCTGCGATAATCTTGAATGGATTATTCAAGAAATAGGTTTGCAAGACTTGATAAGCATTAGACACTGTCCAGTATAGGGCGACTCCACCTGGCGCATAAACTGCAAAGATAAAAATCAAGACTGGAATCCCATACATCATCGCAGTCGTAGCGCCATTTCGCTCAGACAAAGCTTTGTTGGACAACCAAGTACTTAAAAAGGTGAATACTGCTGCTAAAATCGGAAGAACAAGGGTTGTATCCACACTACCAAGGTTAATCCATAAGAAATGACCTGTCTTTAAAAAGTCAACTCTTGATAGGGCTTGGAACAGGGCCAAAATAACCGGCATCTGAATCAAAATCGGCCAAAGAGAGTCTGACTGTCTGACACCCATTTCTTTAAATACTTTACGCATTTCCTGCTCTAGTTTGGTTCTGCTTTCCATATCTCGACCTGGATATTGTTCTCGAAGCGCCTTAATGCGTGGCTGAGCTTCCTGCATTTTCCTAGAAGCCACCATTTGCACCTGAAAGACTGGCAAGAGGACTGTACGAATCAAGACCGTAAAGAGAATAATCCCCACTCCGATACTAATATCAAACGATAAAAAGCGAATGATTTCCGCAAAGAAGTAAACCAATTTACTCCAAAAATCAGCCGATTCGGCTGTAATATCGCTAGTTACCCCATTAGTCGCACAGGCTGTCATGATTAACAGAGACAGTCCTAGCAAACTAGTCAACTTTAGTTTCTTTTTCACTCCCATTTCCTTCCCGGTAAATCTTTGATAATTTTAATACATGGAGTAGATTTTTCTCCATCTCTGCGTATCCCAAGGTTTCGACTCCTTTTCGAGCAATGACAACAAAGTCGACATCTTCTACCAGACTCCCTTTTGCATTCTGGATAATATGCCGAATCCGTCGCTTAATTTGATTTCTAGTGACGGCATTCCCCAGTTTTTTGCTAACTGATAGACCTACTCGAAAATGGTTTTTCTGGTTTTCTAATTGGTAGACCACAAATTTGCGATTAGCAAAACTTGTCCCCTCCTTGAAAATCGCCTTAAAATCTTTCTCTCTTTTTACACGAAAGTTTTTCTTCAAAACTCAACTCCATCTATTAAATTACTACTATTATACCATATTTTTCAAAAAAGCCAATCATAGCAAGGTTTTGGACAATTTCATCAGAAAAAGAAGCTGGAAAAATAACTTTCCCAACTCCTTGTATTGAATATTTTTTTAGTTTCACTTATTTTTTCAAGCGTTCAACGTCACGGGCAATGACTAATTCTTCATCTGTTGGAATAACCAAGACACGGATTTTAGCTGCCTCTGTTGAGATGTCTCCTGTAACGCCAAAGACATTCTTTTCATCATCAACATCACAACCAAACCACGAAATCCCTGAGATTACATCACGACGGAAACTCTCTGCATTTTCACCGACACCTGCTGTGAAAACAATGGCATCTGCTCCATTTAGCACTGCAAGGTACTGACCGATATGTTTTTGGATACGGTCAACATACATTTCATAAGCCAAGCTAGCCTCGTGATTCCCTTCTGCTACAGCTGCTTCTATATCGCGCATATCGCTAGAATTAGCAGAAACTCCCAAAAGACCTGATTCACGGTTAAGAACACGACTGATATCTTCTGGTGTGTTAAAATCCTCTGTATATTGCATTAAATAAGGAATGATAGCTGGATCAATATCCCCTGTACGCGTTCCCATCATAATACCACCAAGAGGAGTGAACCCCATAGAAGTGTCTACAGATTTGCCGGCTTTCACAGCTGTAATTGAGCCTCCGTTACCAATATGACAGGTAATTAACTTCAAGTCTTCTAATGGACGTCCCAAGAGTTTTGCAGCTTCTCCTGCTACAAACTGGTGACTTGTACCATGAGCACCGTATTTACGAACCTTGTTTTCTGTGTAATATTTTGTTGGTAGAGGGTAGCGATAAGCTTTCTCTGGCATACTTGTGTGGAAGGAAGTATCAAAAACAACTACACTGGTAATGTCTGGCAACAATTCCTTGAAGGCACGAACACCTGCTGCATTTGCCGGGTTGTGTAGAGGAGCCAACAAACTCAACTCTTCAACTTTTTCTAAAACATCTCCCTCAACAACTGTTGATTCTTTGAAATATTCTCCACCAGCAACAACACGATGTCCAACACCTGTAATCTCGTCATAAGCCTTGATAATATCGAAACGAATCAAGTCATCCAATAAAATTTTAACAGCTTGTGTATGATTTTCAATATCCAAAATTTGTTGTTCAGAACGGCCGTCAAATTTTACAGTTGAAATTGAATCTTTCAAACCGATACGTTCAATCAAACCTTTCGCCAATACTTTTTCTTCTGGCATTAAGTATAATTGCCATTTCAAACTTGAACTTCCTGCATTGATTGCAATTGTTTTTGTCATAACATGATACCCCTTTTTAAGCGTTTTCAACTATTATAACAAAATCTATTTTATATTTCAGTACCTTGAGTCCATTTTTGAAAATTTTCTTTAAATTTCATTAAAACACTTGCATCTTGCAAGCTAGCAAGTGGATAAACAAAAGGCTCTACTGCTATTTCACTTTTCTTCTGTAGGATAAAAATAGTCTTAGATTGTTTAGCATTAGCAAAGAGATTTTCAGGTAAACTAATCATAGCAACCAGACTTGCCTCCTCTTTCAACCAGACTTTCAACAAATTACTTTGAGGACTGGTCAACAAATCACTCGGAGCTAGAAAAATAGCGTATCCGTCTGACTTGAGGTACTTAAGTCCTTGTTCCATGAGCAAGTGATGGGCGTAAGTATGTTCTTGACTAGAAGCAACTTGATGGCGCGACGCAACGGCATCATCAGGATAATAGCCAACAGGCAAGTCGCTGATGACCACATCACTTTCTTTGAGCATTTGTGGACGAACGGCATCTCCTTGGACAAAGCCAGCCTGCAAACCAATTACATCTGCCATGCTAGCTGCCAAATCAATCAGCAAATCATCCACTTCCATTCCCAAATAATCCACCTTTTTAGTAAGCGAGGTCAAGAAAGTAGCGCCCAAAATTCCCATCCCAGAACCCATTTCGAGGATAGTAATTTCCTCCTCTTTAAACAGCTCTTCCACAATAAACACCAAAAGTAAAGCAATAGCATCCGGTGTAAACTGGTGATTGGCCTGCAAGGGTTCTGTTTGCCCAGCCTTCATCAAGAGAAACTGGTAGGTCTTGAGCCATTCTTCTTTGCGTAGTGCTAAACGCTTAAGGGCCTGATTGTTGTCTTTGACCTGGTTTAGCTCAGTTTCACCATCCAGATAGATGCTGTTTTGCTCCACCAAGGCGTCATAAAAGTTGGTCGCCAAATCACTTTGGATGACTTGGACATTCTCTAGTAAATAGGTATAAGCTTGTTCAATTTTTTCAAAATCCATATTCCTATCTTATCAAATTTCCCTTCTTTTTTCCATCCTTATAGAAAAATCACTCCCTGACTAGGCGAGTGATTTTTGGGCTACTATTAAAAAGAATTCTGAGTGATTTCCTTGAAACAAGTCTTCAGCGCTATAGAGAATCTGACTATGCACAGATGAAAAACCATGCTCAATTAGCTTGTTTTCCAGTTCAGCTAAATCAAATCCATGATGATTAGCTTCTGTCTTGGTAAAATCAGCAATGATGAGTTTCCCATCTTACTTCAAATGTTGATGAAACAGTGAGAGAGCCGCATCCAAATCAGGCATATGATGAAGAACCCGACTAACAGCAAGGCAATCAAACTCTTTCTCCAAGGGATTTTTCGGTAAATCTTGCTCCAAAAACTGGATATTCTTGATTGCTTGCTGCTCCACTTTCAAACGAGCTTGCTCCAACATTTTCTCAGAAATGTCTACAAGAGTGACTGACTTAGCCTGCTTGGCTAGGGGCTAGGGGCAAGGCTAATAGACCCGTGTCACCACCGAAATCTAAAATTTCTTTGTCTGATAGAAGATCAATCTGTTTCTCGGCTGCTTGACATACCAAGTTTGCGAGGAAGATATTTTTAGGGGAATCGAAAGTTTCTGCTTTGTGGTTAAAATCATGTTTCATATCTTTAATTTAGCACAAAGTATAGTAAACTGAAATAAGATATAAACAAATGAATTGGAGCTTAACATCCATTTCCAGCAATTTTCTAGAAACTATAGTGGACTATTCTTGATTCAACGCATTATAGTTGAATTGACTAGGAATTCTCTTTCTTTTCAGGCTTCTCTTCTGATTTTTTCTTCTCCACTTTTTCGCTTGAATCGGTCGCTACCTCTTCCTTTTTATCTCTTTTCTCTTCTTTGATTTTGACTGAAGGAAACAGAAACTCATATTGGCTCTTAGACGTACGAACAGTCGTCACCAAGCTTGTTTTCTTGTTTTGATAGCTTACCTGACCTAGATTAAAGACCTGTTCCCCACTTTCTTGCTCGGCTTTATCCTTGGTTCGTTTAGCCATGGCAAAAGCAACCAATTTTTCTTTATTCAAAGCATAGTCTTGATAGTGGGCGACTTGTCGGTTCAAGTAAAATTGCAACAAAAGACTAAAGATAGCTGCCATGGTGACTGCATAGAGGAGAACACCTGCCTTAACTTTCTTCTTTTTCCACACGATAGATGAACTCCCTTTCTAAGCCTTTTTGAAACTGGAAACGAAAATGAACCAGTTGATTGTCCTCTGTAATCTGAGCTGATTTGAGGCCATAAACCATAGGCTGATACCCCCGTCCACTAGCATCGGTTTTACGAAAATCGTCTGACTTTGACTTACCGATGGCGATGTCCTTGCCATCTTGCTTCATGTATAGGCGATTGCCTTCTACTTTTTCGAACTGCGAACGGTCTAATTCTACCTCAAGTTGGTCCACAAACAAGAGCCACTCCTTTTGCTCGCTTTGTTGCTGGTAGCGAACTTCTGAAATGAGGAGCTGACTCATAGCTTGAAAAAGGAGTAATCCCCCACTGATGACAATGAGGGCAAGCAGGGATTCTAACAAGGTAAAAGCCTTGACCTTATGGCTCTTTGATTGCCAACAACTGTTCTGAACCATGGTAGACCTCCAATCCTTTTTCACTAGAAAATACCTGAATCTCAACTCCGTTGATGCTTACCTGATTTTGCCCCGTCTGCAAGGCCATCTTAGCTACCCTCAAGACTTCTTCCTTTTGCAAGATTTTTGCTTCCTCTTGCCTATTTTTTTGAATTTGTCCCAAAAGGAGGGTCGCAATGCTGGCAAAGATAGCTAGAGCGACTACTGCTTCCAGTAAAATCACTGCCCTAATTTTTTGTTTCCTTAATGCGTTTAATTTTTCCATTTCCTAGATATAATTGATAGCGAATCGCTCCTTTACTGGTCTGAAATTCAACCTTAGCCAGGGACGAATTGCCCCCAGCACGGTCAAATGTAATACTTTGGCCTGATGGGACCTGAATTCCTTTAGGGACTGGCAACTTTTGACTGCCATTGCTAATCGTCTGCCCATCTAAGTTCAGACTAGTCTTTTGCTGACTGGCTACACTGCGTTTTTGGGTTTCCCGATAGAGTTCTTCAAATTCCATAAAGAAAATCTGTTCCTCTACTGCCGCAAAAGTGGACTGAACAGAGCCGGACAAGCCCAAGGCAAGGATACTCACAAGACCCAAAACCAAGAGACTTTCCAGCATGGTAAAGGCCTTAATCATTGACTTTACGATTTGCTCCTACATTTTTATCATTGTATTCTTTATAAGCTTTAACCTGTTCTTCCGTGATTCGCCCATCGTCTTTTAACTTGCTTAGGCTAGCATCTTCATTCTTTTCCAAGCTATAAAGTTCTGCCTGGCTTTCCACCACCTTAACAACAGCTGCTTTTCCTTTGTCATTGACTGCTTCTTTTTGCTTGGTCAGATTAGGTACAAAGAGCAAGAAAAGCACGCTGATAATCAGCAAGACCACCAACATCTCCACCAATGTAAAAGCTTTAACCTTAGCTTTTTTCAAGAATGTCATCATTTTTTTCATTTTAAAAATTTACCTCCATATTTTGATACATGGGCATGAGCATTGCCGCATAAAGTAAAACGATAATCAGTGCCACAAAGATAAAAACCAGTGGCTGCACCAAATTCATGGTGCGGTTGACTCGGGTAAAAAAGGCTTCCCAAGTTTTTTCAGCATAGATTTCCAACTCACTACCCAGCTTGGACTTAACTTCCCCATACTCTATGATGAGACTCAATTCCTTCCTAAAGAAAGGATAGGTTCCTATCGTCTGAGAAAATTCACGGCCATTTTTCAGGGTTTGAGCCAGATCTTGACCGATTTCTTTAAAGAGCTGGGAACCTTGTTCCTGCATCATTTGAAAAATCTGCGTCAACTCCATTCCCTGTGAAATCATATTCCCCCATTCACGTGCATAATAGGCTGTCAAATAGGTCTGCACAAAGATTCCAATAAAGGGAAGGCGTGCTAAGATAGAAAAGACATTCATCTTAGAACTTCTTTTATAAAAAGTTAGTGCTAAAAGGGCAAGCACGGAAACAAGCCCTGCCATGCCTAGAAAAATTTGGGGCAGATTACCGATAATTCGGGTGGCAATATTGCTACTATCCAGTTGTGGGAGCAGGTAATTCCGTAGCCCCAGCATGATTAAGAGAAGAAAAAACAGCAAAATCAAGGGATAGGTCGCTACTTCAATCAATTTTTTCTTGACCTTGGCCAGATTGTCCAGATATTCTTCTATCTTTCCCAAACTCAGGTGGAGATTGCCATGAACTTCAGCTAGGGATAACTGAGTGACAATAGCACTTGAACATCCCAAACTTTCCATCATTTCTGAGAATGATTTCCCCTGAGACAAGCCCACACGCATCTGGATCACACACTGCTTGTCCAACAAAGCACTCCTATCTAAAAAGGAGATAGTCTCCACCAGATGAAAACCGCTAGAAAAGAGATTGTTAAATAGGGTGATGATATTTTTTTGCTTAGCTGTAGCTAATTTTTTCCGTCTCAGCCTGAAGACTTGTGATATGTCCATCTTTAAGAAGCTGGTCAATTTGCTCATTCCACTTGGCTGCTTGGTGTTCTTGATAATCTCTGTTTGCAAAGTCAACGATTCCTCCTCCCCCGATTAATCTCTGGTAGCAGACTCCTTGCAGAACAACTGCCAATTCTTCTTCACTCACACCCAACTCCAGCAGACGCTCATAAACACCTCGGATACTCTTGGCGTGAATGGTTGAAAAGACTGTCGCACCTGTCAAACTAGCTCTGACCACTGCACGCGCCGTCTCGCTGTCACGAATTTCTCCGATAATCAAGAGATCTGGTCGATGACGCAAGGAAAGTTTGATTAGATTTTCATAGGTTAGGCCGATTGCTTCGTTCAACTGCAACTGAAGCATGTCGTCCTGCTTGATTTCGACAGGATCTTCGATGGACATAACTTGCTGTCCTTTAAAGAGTGACTTGGACAATTCATGCATCAAGGTCGTCTTACCACTCCCAACCGGGCCAGCAAAAAGATAGAGTCCCCGTTGCCTGTACTGCTTGCCTAATTCTTCAATATCCTGAAACCAAAAATGCAAGTCCTGCTCCTCATCGTGCAACAAACGGATAACCAAACTCTCATGTCCCCGATAATCGCCTACAGTAGATAAACGTAGAGACGCCATCTTCTGGTCATAGGCATAATCACAGGAACCCAGTTGACTACGTCTTTTTTCTCCCACATTCATACCCGCCACAAACTTAAAGTGACTGATAACGGCTGCAAACTTTTCAAAATCATAGCTACCAATTTTACAGCGCTCGTCTCCTACCCTCATATGAAGCTCATAGGCGTCTAACTTAGGGACAAAATAAATATCCTGCGTCCCTTTTTTCCGAGCTGAACGAATGATTTCTTGTGCAATTTCTTGAACCATACTTACCTCCTCACCTATACTATTCGCAAAGCGTTAGAAAAATAAAAAAAGCAACTCCAAAAAAGTTACTTTTCTCTATTTTAATTTCATACGGCAAGAACGATTCCTTTCCTGACTGGTTTGTTTTTCATAGCCTGAGCGTAGTTTTTCGTCTGGGATAACCTGCTCATCCTGCAAAAGAGCCAAAGAATGGTATTGTTGTAAATACTCATCACATTCATCACACCAGCGTTGGTCTTCCGGGTCCCAAAAAATGGTCATCAAGTCGCTTCTACTTTTATAAAGAGGGGATTCTTGTTCCAATCTAAACCAGCAAGTTTTGTAGTATTTGAGAGCATCATAATACTGGTCAAATTTTCTACTTGCTACAATATCTTCTTCCCAACCTTCTAAGAACCACCACGGTTCAAAATCTCCGTACATTTCTATAACACGATACATATTCATTCATTCCTTTGTACCGTATATTATAACCAATTCCGCCAGACAAGGAAAGAAATATGCTCATTTCTTAATTTTTTGATAAAAAATCCAGCCATCTGATGGATGACTGAATTTCTATTTGCTTATGTACAAAAATATTTTTACTACTTAGGCTTCTGAGATATCGTTTTCGATAATGACCTTAATGGCATGGTGGTCTGCTGCCTTACTGAAGACTTCGTAGGCTTTTTCAATTTCACTGAGTTTGAAATAGTGAGTTACCAATTTTTCCGGTTCAATCTTATGACTTTCAAGTGCTTTCAACAATTGTGGAGTCGTATTTGTAGATACCAAACCAGTTGTTACATTGATGTTGCGAATCCAAAGTTTATCTAAATCGAATTCAACTGGTTTACCATGCACACCACAGTTGGCAACCGTTCCGTCTACACCGATAATCTTTTGACAGAAATCAAATGTTTCAGGAATCCCTACAGCTTCGATAGCGACATCCACACCACGACCATCTGTCAAATCATAAATTTCTTTAATGGCTTTTTTAGGGTCTGAAGAATTAACCTTATGAGTCGCACCGAATGATAGGGCAGTTTCCAAGCGGTTATCGTCTAGGTCTACCATAATCAATTTAGCTGGTGAATAGAATTGGGCTGTTAAAAGAGCAGCCAATCCAACTGGACCTGAACCAATAATGGCTACGCTGCAACCAGGTTCTACTTTCCCTTTTAAGACACCAATTTCATATCCAGTAGGCAGAATGTCTGACAGCATAACCAAAGCTTCATCTGACAAGTCTTCTGGAGTATGGTAAAGAGTATTATCTGCATGAGGGACACGTAGATATTCAGCCTGCATACCATCAATCAAGTGACCGAAAATCCAGCCCCCTTCGTCTTCACAGTGGGCATAAATTCCTTTTTTACAGTAGTAGCATTTACCACAGGCACAGACGCAAGAAATCAAGACCTTGTCACCTTTTTTGAAGTTGGAAACTCCTTCCCCAACTTCTTCAACAATCCCAATCCCTTCGTGGCCAAGAATGGTACCACTTTGGCAAGTAGGAACATCCCCTTTGATAATATGGAGGTCTGTTCCACAAATAGTGGTTTTTACAATACGCACAATAGCGTCTGTTGGCTTGCGAATAACTGGTTTGTCTACATCAACAAAAGAAGCAAGTCCTGGTTTAACATAAGTATAGGCTTTCATAAAGCACTCCTCCGTTTTTTTATTTGTAATATTTATAGTTCAATTGTAAGCATTTTTCTTTGTTTCTTCAAGCTTTTTTTGTGATTTTTTTAACTTTTTATTTACCAGTAAAGTACCCTGTATAAAAAAGCAGAAGTTAGTCTCTAACTTCTGCCTTCTCTCTTATGCTTGATAACGTTTCACGCCATCTAGGTAGGTTGCTACCAATTCCAAATCTTTATCTAATACGATGAAGTCAGCGTCGTAGCCTTCACGGATTTGGCCACAGACGTCATCGATGTGAACGGATTTAGCTGGGTTGAAGCTGGCCATCATGACTGCTTCATGCGGATTCGCAATTCCCCATTCGACCACATTCTTCAAACCATCTTTGAGTTTGAGGATAGAACCTGCCAAGTTACCTGTCGATTTGAGGCGTGCAGTTCCATTTGCAACGACAACTGGGAATTCTCCCAACATATAATCTCCGTCTTCCAATCCCCCAGCTGTCATACAGTCTGTGATAAGAGCGATGTTTTCTGTTCCTTTTTGTTTGATAAGAATTTCGCAAGCCTTTGGATCTACGTGGTGACCATCACAGATCAACTCTGCATAGGTATGTGGCAATTGGTACATGGCTCCAACCATACCCAATTCACGGTGAGTCAACCCACGCATTCCATTGTAGGCATGCACCCAAACACTCGCTCCAGCATCGACTGCTTTTTTGGCTTCATCAAAAGTCGCGTTTGAATGTCCAAGAGCAACCGTCACACCTTCGCCCGTAACTGTACGAACAAAGTCTTCCACCCCATCACGTTCTGGTGCAAGGGCAATTTTATTAAGCAAGCCATTTGCCGCTTTTTGCCAAGAATGAAACTCCTCAACACCCGGGTCTCTCATATAAGTTGGATTTTGTGCCCCCTTAAAAGTTTCTGTGAAATATGGACCTTCATAATAAATCCCACGAATCTTAGCACCTGTTGCTTCTTTATAATGGTTTCCAAGATTTTCAGTGACTGCAAGCAATTGCTCATAAGTGGCTGTTAAAGTTGTGGGTAAGAAACTGGTAACACCGGTACTAAGAAGTCCTTCACTCATAGTATGCAATGTACCTTCAATGTTGTTGTCCATCACATCTACACCTGCATATCCATGAATATGAGTATCCACAAGACCTGGGGCAATGCTATAACCTGTATAGTCAATCACCTCAGCCCCTTCAGGAATCTGCTCTACATGTTTTCCAAACTTGCCGTCCACAAGTTCCAAGTAACCACCTCGACGAACTCCGTGTGGGTAGAAAAACTGATCCGCTTTAATATAGTTAGGCATAATGTTAACCTCCTTAAAAGATTGATTCTACAATTTATTATGTCAATTACATTATAAACCTTTCTTTTTTATTTGTAAATGGTATAGACCTATTTTTTGGAGATATTTTAAAAGAGCTGGATTTCTCCAACTCTTCTCTTTTTTAATACAAGTTATTTTGATTTAACCGGCTTGTCTTGAGCTGTCTGCAAAGCTGTGGCAATCGTATCTGCATACAATTTTGCTCCTGCTTCGATAGTGCTACTCTCACTCCCGAAATGAACCTGGTCTGTTCCAGCCCAAATTTCTGGATGCTCTTTCGCAACTTGATTCCAATCTGCTATCGTAATGTAAGGTGTCTTCTCTGCCAATTCTCTCATATAGGCAGCAGCCTTCTCAACGATGGCATAGGTCTCTTTTGTCTTATCACCCTCATAAGGAGTCACCAAAATCATATGGTGTCCCTTAGGAAGATTTTTCACGATACTGTCCCAGTCATCCTTGTAATTCTCAGGATTATTTACCCCAGTCGCAATGACCACCGTCTTAGGTAAAAATTTATTCTGGCTATTATTTAGCATGATTTCATTTGCGGTCTTGGTTGTTACGCTGACCTGCGCGTTAATCTGTGCTCCAGGAAGAGCTGTCTGTAGTGCTGTATTTGCCCTTAAAGCCACTGAGTCACCAATTAACATAGTGCCATCAGCAATTCCCAAACTGTTTGCATCTGCCCGTTCTGCCATCACCTTGGTCTGGCCAATATTTGTTGCAGCTTGCTTCAAGCCATTGACAGTCAAGTCTGTCTCAAACGCTCCCACTTGTGGTGCCAACAAGGTCACCATGCAGACAATGAAGGTCAAGATTCCTGTACCTGCTGCAAGAATTGCGTGAATATAAGGCAGGGGACGAAGAGTTTGTAAAATAGGTGTGTTCTTGCCTGCAATCCAAGGTTCCAATACATAAAATGACAGACTGGCAAAGCCATAAGAACAAATCAGAGTCAGTAATACAGCAAGAAGATTTGATGTCAACTGTGAGAAAATGATATAGAAAGGCCAATGGAAAAGATAAACCGCATAGCTAGTATCCGCTAAAAAGCTGATAATCTTCGGCTCCTGTATATGATGTGTCTTTTCATGTAAGACACGCGCCGCCAGAATCATGGCAAGAGCTGCAAGACTGGCAAGCAAGAAGCCGATAAGATAGGCAAAAAGATAAGTGAATTTGACAAAGAAAGTCAAAAGAACTAGGAAACCAAAGCCTCCTCCAAAAACTACTAAAGTCTTTCGTAAATCCCAGATTTTATCCAACTGCTTGACGAGGGAAGTCGTCTGACGAACGCCTACAATAGTTGCTAACATACTTCCCAAAAAGAATGGATAGACATGAGTTAAACTGGAGAAATAAACAGAGGAATAAGAGGTCACTAGAAAACTACCAATAAACATGGAGAAGAAACTGATCAAGAAGGCAGTAGCAGATAAGAGAAAGATCATCCCCTTCAACTGACCATTTGATTTAGCTTGTTTGGATAAGAACCAAACTGCCAATCCCCAAAGAATATAGTAGTGAACCTCAACTGCCAAACTCCAATTATGAACAAACAAATGAGGAATGAACTGAGATTCATAACTCCCACCTGTTAAGAGTTCATAGAAGTTGGTCATAAAGCCTAAGACGCCCGCAATCTGGCCACCAATTCCAGCAACATAGTCTTGGCGAACCAAGAAAGTAAAAGGCATGGTCACCAAGACCATCAAAACCACAGGTGGCACAATCCGATAAAAGCGTCTTCTAAAAAATCCTATCAAATCAATCTCATTGTTCTTAGAAAATTCTTCAATGAGTAGAGCTGTAATCAGGAAACCTGAAAATGTGAAAAAGACATCTACCCCGAAAAATCCTCCAGGAAAGATCGTCTGAAAGAAGTGATACAAGAGTACCAAAAGTAAACCTATAATCCTAATCAAGGAAAACCATTTAATGCGCATACGAGTTTATTCTTCCTTTCATTGTACACTTTATTCTATCAAAAAAAGAAGAAAAATCCTAAGAGAAAACTTAGGATTTTTAGCTTATATCAATTCCATTTTAGAAATTACGTCCTGACTTATTATAGCCATATTTTTCCACAAAATACTTACGGAATTCCAAGAGATTGTCATCCATGATGGCTTGTCGCACTTGCTTCATCAGGTTAAGCAAGAAGTAAAGATTGTGGTAGCTAGTCAAGCGGATACCAAAGGTTTCATCAGCCTTGAGCAGGTGACGAAGGTAAGCGCGTGTATAGTTATTACATGTGTAGCAATCACACTCAGGATCCAGTGGCGTAAAGTCCTCAGCAAACTGGGCATTTTTCACAACCAAACGTCCTTGACTGGTCATACAAGTCCCGTTACGAGCAATTCGAGTCGGTAAGACACAGTCAAACATATCCACCCCACGAATGACCCCATCGATCAAGCTATCTGGCGCTCCCACACCCATCAGATAACGAGGTTTATTTTCAGGCAGCAGTTGAGTTGTAAAGTCCAAGACCGCATTCATCTCTTCATGGGTTTCTCCCACTGCCAAACCACCGATAGAGTAGCCTGAGAAATCCATGCTGACAAGATCGTGAGCTGATTGGCGGCGAAGGTCTTCAAATCCTGCACCTTGCACAATTCCAAACAAACCTTGGTCATGTGGACGACGGTGAGCCTTCAAACCACGCTCAGCCCAACGGCTGGTACGCTCGATCGATTTCTTAACGTAGTCATAAGGTTGATAAAACTGAGGACATTCATCAAAGGACATCATGATGTCTGAACCCAGATTATTCTGAATAGAGATGGCTTTTTCTGGGGATAGGAGCATCTTAGAACCATTTAGATGATTTTTAAAGGTTACTCCTTCTTCTGTGATATTACGGCTATCTGCTAAAGAATAAACCTGAAAACCACCACTATCTGTCAAGATAGGCTGGTCCCAATTCATGAACTTGTGGAGACCACCAGCGCGTGCAATGAGTTCATCTCCAGGGCGAAGCCAGAGATGATAGGTGTTTGATAGGATAATTCCCGAACCCATCTCCTTCAATTCTTCAGGTGACTGAGTTTTGACAGTGGCTTGTGTCCCAACTGGCATAAACATAGGTGTCGGAAAGGTACCGTGGGGAGTGATGATTTCTCCTAGACGAGCTCCTGTGTGTTTTTCTTTCTTAATCAAACGATATTTGATTGGTGAATCTGACATTTTTTACCTCCGAAGCTGGGAAAGACAGTCCCAGTTCATACAGTGTGCCCAAGGACACACTGTATGATTTTATCAAAAAAAGTAGGAACTGTCACGAACTATGTATAAGAACTATGGTATAATAAGAGAATGAACTATCCAAAAATTGATTTAAAAACAATTCGTCAGGAGTCAAAACATTTTCAGGCTGACACCCCCCGTCTCTTTCTCCTCTATATCCTTCCCAGTATGCTGGTCATCTTATCTGGTTTTCTTAATCCCTTATCTCGGATCCACGGGACTGTTTTAGAACAGCCATTTTTCAGCATACTTGGCCAAATACTTCAAACCTACCTCTTTCCTCTACTAGTCTCCTTTATCGGGACTATTCTTTTGACCAGTTCCGTCTATGCAACACTGACACTCATGAAAGATTCTAAAACGGAGCCATCTGTAAAAAACAGCCTAGCTCTCTTTGATGAGGAGCGCTTTTCTCAAACCTTTTTGACCCTACTTCTCAAACGTTTCTATCTCTTTTTATGGAGTATCCCTAATTTACTTGGGATTTACCTCCTCTTTTATAGTAGCTTTTTAGCCAAAAAATTCGTCACCCTACATCCTGAGTTTCCAAATCTAGATCTCTCATCAGTTGAAACCGAGCGTTTCCTCATGGTCTTTGGACTCTACTTTCTTGCAAGTCTCATCTTGATCATTGTAGGAAATATCCTCTATATTCCACAGTATTATGCCTATTCACAGGTGGAATTTCTTCTCTGTTATAGTCTAGACCTAGGACAGGTCCCACCAAGACGAATCCTAAAAACTAGCCGTTCCTTTATGAAGGGCTACAAGTTCCAGCACTTTGTCCTAGATTTACAGCTTCTTCCTTGGTACTTCCTCAATTGGATTACCTTTGGCATTGCTAGTTTTTCACTCCTACCTTATATCCAATGCACTAAAATTATGTTTTACCGAGCAGTATTGGCTCGAAAACGTCCAAAAGCTTGAAGGTTTTTCCCCTCAAGCTTTTTTCTATCAATGAGTTTCTCCGCCTACCAACTTGAGTTCCTGATCTCCATGTTCTATCATAGCGCCGATTGCTGCTTCTATCCCTCGCCGAATATCCACTAAACTCATAGTTGGAGTAGTCGGTCTGTTCACCACCTGTTCCATCATATAAGGAATATGCATAAAACCTGCCTTAACATATGGAAATTTCTTTTCTACCAAATAGAGAGCCTGATACATCAAATGGCTGCAGACAAAAGTCCCTGCCGTATTGGAAACAGAGGCCGGTAAGCCCTCTTTTTTTATAGCTTGAACCATCGCTTTAATCGGCAAACTACTAAAGTAGGCCGAAGCACCATCTGGGCGAATGGGACGGTCAATCGGTTGATTATCTTCGTTATCAGAAATGCGTGCATCGTCTTGATTAATGGCCACTCGTTCAGGTGTCACACTAGTTCTTCCACCAGCTTGCCCAATACAAAGGACAAAGTCAGGTTGATAACGATTCATCTCTTCTTCCAATACTTGAGCAGATTTGTGAAAAACTGTCGGCACCTCTAGCCAACGGACCTCAGCACCATGGATTTCAGCTGGTAAACCTTTAATGGCCTCCAAAGTTGGATTGCCCTTTTCCCCTCCAAAGGGCTCAAAACCTGTCACTAATACTTTCATTTCTAACTCCTCAAAACCAATTCAATGAGACTTTTTTCTTAAAAACAAGTATAACATATTTCCCTTATTCTGGATTAAAAAGGATTAGCGAGATTAAAATCGACCTTCAAGTGTATTTAAAGAGTAAAATACTAATCAAGGCCAAAATAGCTGATCCACCTTGCTTCAAAATAATTTTTTTATCCGCTGTTAAAGAGCCGTAAGTCGCAGCACCAATCACAAATAAGACAAAAATAGTCACAATTTCTAAATTCTGTGAGAAATAAATGCCATACCAGAGAAAGACTCCTAGCAGAGCCTTATAAATCCCTTGATTTTTGAACAATGAACTTACTGACGGATGAGCCAATTCTTCCTTTTCCATATTAAATACACGACTAGTCGCATCTGATCGCGTAGCAATACTTTCCAAATAAAAAATGTAAAAATGCTCCAAAGCAACGATCGTTGTTAAAATAATTGTAATAATTGACATCTATTTCTCCTTAAATTTCTATATTTTCAATACCCAAAACCAATTTATTTAATAAACGGCTGAGTTCTGTTCTCTCAAACTCTGTTAAGATACTTTCCATCTCTTCCTTAACCTTGATATGTTGCAGAGGGGGATTCACCACTAACTGCTCCTTGGCATACTTCGCAGCCTCTACCAACACTTCCCGCTGATTTTCAGGATTACGATGACGCTCCACCAAACCTTCCGTTTCCAAAATCTTGAAATGCCGTGTCAAAGCAGCCTGATCAATTTTCAAACGCTCCTGAACCGCCATTTGGTTACAAGGAGAATGCTCCAGCAAAAACAGTAAAATCTGATACCGTGTCAAACTAATCCCAAGCCTTTTTTCAAACAATTGCGTACTCGCTTGCTCAGACAAGCGGAGTTGATACAGTAAATCTTGAATCTCTATCATTTCTTCCTCCTATCCATTGACTTATCAATAGTTGACCAATCAATTATAATATAAAGTATAGTGAAATGAAATAAGAGCAGGACAAATCGATCAGGACAGTCAAATCGATTTCTAACAATGTTTTAGAAGCAGTTGTGTACTATTCTAGTTTCAATCTACTATAAAATAGATTGCAAGAATGTTGCTTAGATTATTACAAGATGATAACTTTCCATTTTCCATTCAAATTGATACTCAATGAAAATCAAAAAGCAAACTAGGAAGCTAGTCGCAGGTTGCTCAAAGCACAGCTTTGAGGTTTCAGATAAAACTGACGTGGTTTGAAGAGATTTTCGAAGAGTATGACAAAGAAAAAGCGAACGAGAATCGCTTCCCATCACGAAAGCTAGATCTCATTCGTCAAAATGATGTTACCAAGTCGGGTTTATCCATTCATTGAAACGTGAACGTGATCATAGTGATTTTCTGTCACACTACCACGGTCTGGCATTGGGTTCCAAGTGTTAGCTGGCCCATATTTGCTATCGAATGGAGCATAGAAACGTTGTTTCCAGATGATGTAACTAATGCCACGGCTGGCCATGTTTTGAATAGCATATTCCGCAATCTTATCCCCTAATTCTGAACGTTCTGGTACCATAAAGTCGATAGCCAAACCTTTTCCGTGATCTCCACTGTCTCCTGGACGATAACCGCTAAAGGATGTAATGCCAAACAAGTTAGCAATTTCTTCTTTAAAGGCAGCTGTTTGTGGTTGAAGACCTGCATTTTCAGATTTTGCTACTGCAAGTCCAGCATAATCGGGCGCAGCTGGAGCCTCGTAAGTTGTTGAAATTATTTTCGTCTCTTCTGGTTGATAAGTAGAAACTGCTGCTGTAGCTCCATTTGATGATGCTACTTCTTTTGCTTCTGAACTTGTTGTAGTTGCTTCCACTGCTGATGCAGCTTGAGGGCTTGCTTGTGTTTCCTGCTTCTCAGCTGGAGTCGTTCCCTGAGGAGCTTCTTCTGCAACTGCACTGCTTGTTTCGGCCGTTTGCTCCTCTGGGACAGAAGTGCCCGTAGATGGTGCCACTTCTTCAGAAGCAATCACTGTCTTTGTAACTTCTGAACTTGATGCTACTTCTTTTGGAGCTTCTGCAATTGGTTGAGAAAGGTCTGCAACCTGAACAGTTTGATCATCAACGGTCACTTGATTAGTGGTCAAATCTGCTGTCGCAGTTGTCACTTCTTCACTAGAGTCTGCTCGAGGTGTTTGGATTTCAACTTCTGTTACTTCTTCTGCTTCATTGACAGTCGTTGTCAAAACAGTTTCTGGGAAAATCAAGTCCATATTAGTGATTTTGTTCAGATTCGCAAGCACTGTGACATCTACACCCAAGGCTTCTGCAATGGTGCTCAAAGTATCACCATACTGTACGGTATAACTTGTTTTGTTGTCCGTTTTAGTCAAATCGTTTTGGATTTGCTCAACACTACGTGCAGTCCAAAGAACTTCTTCTGCTTGAGTTGCCAATACTGGGGCAAATGACAAGGCTACTGTTGACGCTAATAACATTCTTTTCTTCATTCCTTCAAATTCCTTTCAAATGAGTACCTGTCTATCATAACACAAAAAATGTAGAAAAAAAGCCCTCTCGGGCCTATTTAACAGAACTGTCTATTCCTTGTAACAAACTAGATTACTTGAAATAGTTTGTTAGGTCTCTGTCACAAAACTGACACAATCTTTTTATCACTTAGTCTCAAAAATACGGGAAATATCTGCTAACGCTTGAATCCTGTGATTCCCTTCATAAGTAGACTCTAAAAAGTTGATACTTTGAATCCCACTATTCTGGGCAAATTCCACATCCAGAGTCCGATCCCCTATATAATAAGTATTATCAGAATTCAACTGATACTTATCTAGCAGATAGGTAGCCGCTTCTGGACTTGGCTTCCGCACAAAGCCACTCTGACTGGTTAAAATCTCTGTAAAATAGGATTCCACCCCCAAGTCCTTGAGAATGGTAAAAGCGTTGTTCCCCTTATGAGTATATATAAACTGCTGAATTCCTGATTCGTCTGCCCAAGCTAGCACCTCACGCGCACCTGGCATCAAAACTACCTGAGCATTCTTCTCAGCCAGACTCTGGGCACGCACCTGATTTAGCACCTCAACATCCAGATTTCTATCTTCTGCCACCCGCACAAGCAAATTTTGCACCGAATACTTGAAGATAAACTCTCTCACCTTCTCCTTATCATAAGGAATAGAAAACTGAGCAAAAGTCTCCTCAATCCCTGATAAAATCGCTTCGTAAGAGTCCAATAAAGTCCCGTCTAAATCCCAAATAAAAGCTGTTTTTTGCATTTCCTATCCTTTCAAGCTCATATAGCGCTGGTAACGATAGCGTAGAAATAACCAGCGAAAACCATTATCCAAGAGAGACCCTGCCCAAATACCAGGCAAGCCCCAACCAAGCACAATCCCCATCAGATATCCTGTCCCAATGCGGATACACCACATGCCTATACTTGTCGCATAAAAAGGGAGGCGTGCATTTCCTAATCCCTGCCAGACTGCCGTATAGATGACTGTTCCTGTCGTCATAGGGGTACCAAGTAGTGAAAACAGTGTCACTAGAACACTAGCCTCCACCGCTAGAGAATCAGTCGTATAGAGATGAGTTAATGGTACACCCAAGACATATATACTAAAGGACAGGGGCAACATGAGGAACAGAGAAAGCCAAAAGGTTTGTTTACTCAAACTAGCAACTCTTTTCCAATCATCCTCTCCAACTGCTCGGGCCAACAGCATGACCGTTGCCGTAGCGACACCAAAGGCAGGCATATAGTTAAACTGGGTCAAGACTTCTCCGATTGCATTCCCAGCAACTGCCTCCGTCCCAAAAGAAACGACCAAGGCAATGATCACTACATCTCCAGCTCTCATCATAAGTCGCTCTCCAGCTGCTGGTAAAGCCAAGGTCAACAGTTCCTTATCTAAACCAAAAGTTAGCTTCCCATAAGGCAGTTTTAATTGTGACCACAAAATCACAAGACCAACCAAACGAGACAGAATTGTCCCCCAAGCAACACCAGCTATCCCCATATCCAGAACAAAAATAGCTAGACTTGAAAAAAGAATATTCAAGGCATTGGATAAAAAACTAACATAGAGAGGCAGACGTGGATTATGCGTTGCACGAATCAAGGCTCCCAAACTAGTCATTAAACCTAAGAGAACAATCGATCCGCCTACCAAAGATAGATACAGTCCACCACTCTCAGCTACATCCCTCTCCGTCCCCAAAAGTCCTATCATCTCTTTCCCAGCGAAGATGGACAAAAATCCTAAAAGGAAACTTAATAGTAAGGTAATCTTCAACGCCTCAGTCACATGATAGGCCAACTTCGACTGGTCTTTCTGCCCTATGCTTTTTGAAATAACACTGGAAATAGCAGCTCCCAGAGCGATGAAAATCGCCTGATAAATGGTGATAATATTACCAGCTACTGAAACCCCTGAAATAGCTATCAATCCTAAATGAGCAACCAAATAACTGTCCACCATTCCCATTAGCATCTGCAAAAAGTTTTCACCCATAGCTGGCAATGCAATATTAAGAATGTCTTTATTTTTCTTAAACAATCTCTCCTCCTGATGAAAAGAAACTCAGTTGGTTTCCCAACCGAGTTTGCTCCCTCTGTCTTAAAGTCCTAAATAAGCCTCAACCGCTGCTTGCATGTCAGCAGCTGCCACTGTTGTCTTGTGACGAATTGGAGCTATTTCAAGCCCATCAACTGCTGGTGGCACTGCAACGCCTGAGATTTCATGTAATTGAGCCAAGGCTTCAAAGTCTGTCAAACCTGCTTTTCCAGTTACAGCTTCTACTGCAACTACTGGGAACTTGTATGGACTAGCTGTTGAAGCAATCACTGTCTTAGTTACATCTCCAGTAACCGCTTGGTATTTTCTATAAACTGCTGAGGCAACCGCCGTATGTGGATCCTCAATATAAGAATCTGACTCATAAACACGCTTGATTTCTGCCGCTGTTTCTTCCTCAGTCGCATATTCAGCTGCAAAGAGGTCCAAAATCTCTGCATCAAAGTCTGTCAACTTATATTGTCCTTGCGTGTTCAAGGCATTCATAAGTTCAGCTGTCTTTTCAGCATTATTTCCCAAAAGATGGAAAATCAAGCGCTCCAAGTTTGAAGATACCAAGATATCCATAGATGGGCTGGTTGTTACCTTAAACTCACGTTTTTTGTCATAGACACGTGTTTTAAAGAAGTCTGTCAAGACATTATTGTCATTTGAAGCACAGATTAGCTTGCCAACTGGTAGGCCGATTTGTTTGGCATAAAAGGCAGCCAAGATATTTCCAAAGTTTCCTGTTGGTACTGTGAAGTTAACCTTTTCACCAGCTACAATTTCACCAGTCTTAACCAATTGAGCGTAAGCATAAACATAATAAACAATTTGTGGCACCAGACGACCAATGTTCATAGAGTTAGCTGATGAAAATTGCAACTTGTTGGTAGTCAATTTTTCACGAAGAGCCACGTCGTTAAACATGTGCTTCACATTTGTTTGCGCATCGTCAAAATTACCATCAATAGCAATAACATGAGTATTGTCACCATTCTGAGTGGTCATTTGCAACTCTTGTACCTTGCTGACACCACCCTTTGGATAAAAGACGATAATCTCAGTACCAGGCACATCCGCAAACCCCGCCATAGCAGCTTTCCCCGTGTCACCAGATGTCGCTGTCAAGATAACAATCTTGTTCTCCAAACCATGTTTCTTAGCAGCAGTCGTCATAAAGTATGGCAAAATAGACAAGGCCATATCCTTAAAGGCAATCGTTGAACCATGGAAAAGTTCCAAATTGTATTGCCCATCTAATTTCACTAATGGTGCAATAGCTGGAGTATCAAATTTGCTATCGTAGGCATTGTTGATACAGTAGTCCAACTCCTCAGCTGTAAAGTCATCTAAAAATGCTGACAAAACTAGCTTAGCAACTTCCTGGTAAGAAGCATCTTTCAATTTGTCAAAGTCCAAATCTACCTTTGGATAAGTAACCGGTGTAAACAAACCGCCGTCCGTCGCCAAACCTTGCAAAATTGCTTGGCTGGCAGTTACTGTATTGTTGGCATCACGCGTTGATTGATAAACTAATGTCATTACTCTCTATCCTTTATCTATAGTCTCGTCCATTATATCATGATTTTTCAGAAAATTCTCCCTTTATAAGAGAAATTATAGGCTCAATTCTTCTCTCAAAGGCTGTAAATAGGTCATTTCTTCCTTATTTCTCACCACTAGTCCCTCCTCAGCTAGTAGGAGTAAGTCTTTGGAAAATTCAATAATCGTAGTTTCTTCCTCATCTGTAAGATTTTTCTTAGAAAATTGTCTCCTTAAAGACTTGTAATCATAACCAAATACTTTAAAGAAAGGTGCTGTTTCTAAGTAAGCTTCTAACTTGTCTAAATTAACCAATAATCCCAAGTGAAAAGCTGCAGAAGCAAAAGTCCTATCAAGTGGCTGTGTACACACACTACGAAACTCAACTGTTCCTCGAGTCGTTAAATCTTGGTACTGGTAACTACGATGAGTTTCAAAATCCTTCTCTTGGGGGTAAATAATAACCTCATCCCCATTCAGAGCAAATGCTTGGATTTCGGACGTAGCCAAATAGTCCCCAGCCTGAATAGGATAAAAATAATAGGTCTGCCCATCACGTTCCGCAGTAAAAATCGCAGAATGATTTAGATAGTCAAAAAAATCAGCTTCATCATTAAGGAGTCTAGCATTGACCCCAACATTCTCTGGATAGATACCATGCATAGATTCTTCCCAGAAAATATCCCTTGAAATTTTCGTATCCCAATCCGCACCCGAAAATTCAGAGTTTGCAAATAAATAAGCCTTAGCCGCTTCAATTTGAGTAAAAGCATTAATCACCCGTAAGTAGTTGGTTTTTGAAATATCCAGCTGAACCTGGCTCCCACAGATAAAAGTACCATATTCAGGGAAATGATGTAAATCTGATTTAATAATATTTCTACTCAAATTCAAATAATCCATCAACATCTGATAGCGTGGATAAGCCACTGGACAATTCTCATTTTTATCCCAGTTGGGATGGATACCACAGCCAACAATAGCATGATTTGATTCAGCTAACTTTCTCTGAATTACATTCATATAATTATTGAAACGATTTTCGACCTCTTGAATCGTTTCAGCCTTACCAAATGCAAACTCAATCGTTGTATAGGAAACTTCAAATAAAATAGCATCCTGACTTATCGGATCTACTAACTGGATCAGATTGCCAAAATCATCTACCTTTGCTACGGTGAGATCCAAAGTAGAAACTAAATAATGAAATAGATCCTTTATAACTTCAACATCTGTAGCATCCCCTTCTAAACTTGCAACAGGATACTCCAACTCAATTCCGACAAACAATTCAGGATTTTCTTTAATATTTTTCAAATACCGATGTTTTAATAAATCGATAGAACAAGACATACTACCCTACACTTTCTTAATCTAAATAAAATTTGAATAACTATAATTATACCAAAAATAATATAAAAAAGGAACGAAGAATAACAACGTTCCTAACACTATACTATACCGGCGGCCGGGGTCGAACCGGCACGTCCTTGCGGACACTGGATTTTGAGTCCAGCGCGTCTGCCAATTCCGCCACGCCGGCAAATAGTAACTGGGGTAGCTGGATTCGAACCAACGCATGAGGGAGTCAAAGTCCCTTGCCTTACCGCTTGGCTATACCCCAATAATATAAAATAGGCGAGTGATGGGGATCGAACCCACGCATGCCAGAGCCACAATCTGGTGTGTTAACCACTTCACCACACCCGCCATAATTCTATTAACACGGGCAGTAGGAATTGAACCCACACTGAAGGTTTTGGAGACCTTAGTTCTACCTTTAAACTATGCCCGTAAAATGGAAGGGGAGGGATTCGAACCCCCGAACCCGAAGGAGCGGATTTACAGTCCGCCGCGTTTAGCCTCTTCGCTACCCTTCCAAAATATATAAATGGCGCGAGACGGAATCGAACCGCCGACACATGGAGCTTCAATCCATTGCTCTACCAACTGAGCTACCGAGCCTTATTGCGGGAGCAGGATTTGAACCTACGACCTTCGGGTTATGAGCCCGACGAGCTACCGAGCTGCTCCATCCCGCGTTAATAATATAAAAGGAGGATGTGGGATTCGAACCCACGCACGCTTTTACACGCCTGACGGTTTTCAAGACCGTTCCCTTCAGCCGGACTTGGGTAATCCTCCAAAATAGTTTATACGGGAACAAGCCCGTGTCCTCTTAGTGAACAGATAATATTCCAATCCCCTAGTAATGGACTAAACACTATGGGCACGAGTGGACTCGAACCACCGACCTCACGCTTATCAGGCGTGCGCTCTAACCACCTGAGCTACGCGCCCAAGTCAAAAACTTGGTACAAAGAACAAAGTTCAAAGCGGGTGACGAGAATCGAACTCGCGACAACAGCTTGGAAGGCTGTAGTTTTACCACTAAACTACACCCGCTAAAATGGGAGTTAACGGGATCGAACCGCTGACCCTCTGCTTGTAAGGCAGATGCTCTCCCAGCTGAGCTAAACTCCCTAGAGCTAAGCGACTTCCCTATCTCACAGGGGGCAACCCCCAACTACTTCCGGCGTTCTAGGGCTTAACTTCTGTGTTCGGTATGGGTACAGGTGTATCTCCTAGGCTATCGTCACTTAACTCTGAGTAATACCTACTCAAAATTGAATATCTATTCAATTCAAGAAAACCGTTCGCTTTCATATTCTCAGTTACTTTGGATAAGTCCTCGAGCTATTAGTATTAGTCCGCTACATGTGTCGCCACACTTCCACTTCTAACCTATCTACCTGATCATCTCTCAGGGCTCTTACTGATATATAATCATGGGAAATCTCATCTTGAGGTGGGTTTCACACTTAGATGCTTTCAGCGTTTATCCCTTCCCTACATAGCTACCCAGCGATGCCTTTGGCAAGACAACTGGTACACCAGCGGTAAGTCCACTCTGGTCCTCTCGTACTAGGAGCAGATCCTCTCAAATTTCCTACGCCCGCGACGGATAGGGACCGAACTGTCTCACGACGTTCTGAACCCAGCTCGCGTGCCGCTTTAATGGGCGAACAGCCCAACCCTTGGGACCGACTACAGCCCCAGGATGCGACGAGCCGACATCGAGGTGCCAAACCTCCCCGTCGATGTGAACTCTTGGGGGAGATAAGCCTGTTATCCCCAGGGTAGCTTTTATCCGTTGAGCGATGGCCCTTCCATACGGAACCACCGGATCACTAAGCCCGACTTTCGTCCCTGCTCGAGTTGTAGCTCTCGCAGTCAAGCTCCCTTATACCTTTACACTCTGCGAATGATTTCCAACCATTCTGAGGGAACCTTTGGGCGCCTCCGTTACCTTTTAGGAGGCGACCGCCCCAGTCAAACTGCCCGTCAGACACTGTCTCCGATAGGGATCACCTATCTGGGTTAGAGTGGCCATAACACAAGGGTAGTATCCCAACAGCGTCTCCTTCGAAACTGGCGTCCCGATCTCTTAGACTCCTACCTATCCTGTACATGTGGTACAGACACTCAATATCAAACTGCAGTAAAGCTCCATGGGGTCTTTCCGTCCTGTCGCGGGTAACCTGCATCTTCACAGGTACTAAAATTTCACCGAGTCTCTCGTTGAGACAGTGCCCAAATCATTACGCCTTTCGTGCGGGTCGGAACTTACCCGACAAGGAATTTCGCTACCTTAGGACCGTTATAGTTACGGCCGCCGTTTACTGGGGCTTCAATTCATACCTTCGCTTACGCTAAGCACTCCTCTTAACCTTCCAGCACCGGGCAGGCGTCACCCCCTATACATCATCTTACGATTTAGCAGAGAGCTGTGTTTTTGATAAACAGTTGCTTGGGCCTATTCACTGCGGCTGACTTTAAGTCAGCACCCCTTCTCCCGAAGTTACGGGGTCATTTTGCCGAGTTCCTTAACGAGAGTTCTCTCGCTCACCTGAGGCTACTCGCCTCGACTACCTGTGTCGGTTTGCGGTACGGGTAGAGTATGTTTAAACGCTAGAAGCTTTTCTTGGCAGTGTGACGTCACTAACTTCGCTACTAAACTTCGCTCCCCATCACAGCTCAATGTTATAGAATTAAGCATTTGACTCAATTCACACCTCACTGCTTAGACAGACTCTTCCAATCGTCTGCTTTAGTTAGCCTACTGCGTCCCTCCATCACTACATACTCTAGTACAGGAATATCAACCTGTTGTCCATCGGATACACCTTTCGGTCTCTCCTTAGGTCCCGACTAACCCAGGGCGGACGAGCCTTCCCCTGGAAACCTTAGTCTTACGGTGGACAGGATTCTCACCTGTCTTTCGCTACTCATACCGGCATTCTCACTTCTATGCGTTCCAGCACTCCTCACGGTATACCTTCATCACACATAGAACGCTCTCCTACCATACCTATAAAGGTATCCACAGCTTCGGTAAATTGTTTTAGCCCCGGTACATTTTCGGCGCAGGGTCACTCGACTAGTGAGCTATTACGCACTCTTTGAATGAATAGCTGCTTCTAAGCTAACATCCTAGTTGTCTGTGCAACCCCACATCCTTTTCCACTTAACAATTATTTTGGGACCTTAGCTGGTGGTCTGGGCTGTTTCCCTTTCGACTACGGATCTTAGCACTCGCAGTCTGACTGCCGACCATAATTCATTGGCATTCGGAGTTTATCTGAGATTGGTAATCCGGGATGGACCCCTCACCCAAACAGTGCTCTACCTCCAAGAATCTCTAATGTCGACGCTAGCCCTAAAGCTATTTCGGAGAGAACCAGCTATCTCCAAGTTCGTTTGGAATTTCTCCGCTACCCACAAGTCATCCAAGCACTTTTCAACGTGCCCTGGTTCGGTCCTCCAGTGCGTCTTACCGCACCTTCAACCTGCTCATGGGTAGGTCACATGGTTTCGGGTCTACGTCATGATACTAAGGCGCCCTATTCAGACTCGGTTTCCCTACGGCTCCGTCTCTTCAACTTAACCTCGCATCATAACGTAACTCGCCGGTTCATTCTACAAAAGGCACGCTCTCACCCATTAACGGGCTCGAACTTGTTGTAGGCACACGGTTTCAGGTTCTATTTCACTCCCCTCCCGGGGTGCTTTTCACCTTTCCCTCACGGTACTGGTTCACTATCGGTCACTAGGGAGTATTTAGGGTTGGGAGATGGTCCTCCCAGATTCCGACGGGATTTCACGTGTCCCGCCGTACTCAGGATACTGCTAGGTACAAAGACTATTTTAAATACGAGGCTATTACTCTCTTTGGCTGATCTTCCCAAATCATTCTTCTATAATCTTTGAGTCCACATTGCAGTCCTACAACCCCGAAGAGTAAACTCTTCGGTTTGCCCTTCTGCCGTTTCGCTCGCCGCTACTAAGGCAATCGCTTTTGCTTTCTCTTCCTGCAGCTACTTAGATGTTTCAGTTCACTGCGTCTTCCTCCTCACATCCTTAACAGATGTGGGTAACAGGTATTACCTGTTGGGTTCCCCCATTCGGAAATCCATGGATCATCGCTTACTTACAGCTACCCAAGGCATATCGTCGTTTGTCACGTCCTTCGTCGGCTCCTAGTGCCAAGGCATCCACCGTGCGCCCTTATTAACTTAACCTTATTTTCTGACCTTTCAGTCATAAACTCTTATTAATACTACAGCGTTTTCGGTTTATTTTCTTGTTACTATTTGATATAGATATTCAATTTTCAATGTGCATTACTTGGTGATCTCTCACCAATGGAGCCTAGCGGGATCGAACCGCTGACCTCCTGCGTGCAAAGCAGGCGCTCTCCCAGCTGAGCTAAGGCCCCACAAGACCTCTCAAGACTAAACAAGACCAATGCGCAGTTCCTTATCCTTAGAAAGGAGGTGATCCAGCCGCACCTTCCGATACGGCTACCTTGTTACGACTTCACCCCAATCATCTATCCCACCTTAGGCGGCTGGCTCCTTACGGTTACCTCACCGACTTCGGGTGTTACAAACTCTCGTGGTGTGACGGGCGGTGTGTACAAGGCCCGGGAACGTATTCACCGCGGCGTGCTGATCCGCGATTACTAGCGATTCCGACTTCATGTAGGCGAGTTGCAGCCTACAATCCGAACTGAGACTGGCTTTAAGAGATTAGCTTGCCGTCACCGGCTTGCGACTCGTTGTACCAGCCATTGTAGCACGTGTGTAGCCCAGGTCATAAGGGGCATGATGATTTGACGTCATCCCCACCTTCCTCCGGTTTATTACCGGCAGTCTCGCTAGAGTGCCCAACTAAATGATGGCAACTAACAATAGGGGTTGCGCTCGTTGCGGGACTTAACCCAACATCTCACGACACGAGCTGACGACAACCATGCACCACCTGTCACCTCTGTCCCGAAGGAAAACTCTATCTCTAGAGTCGTCAGAGGGATGTCAAGACCTGGTAAGGTTCTTCGCGTTGCTTCGAATTAAACCACATGCTCCACCGCTTGTGCGGGCCCCCGTCAATTCCTTTGAGTTTCAACCTTGCGGTCGTACTCCCCAGGCGGAGTGCTTAATGCGTTAGCTACGGCACTAAACCCCGGAAAGGGTCTAACACCTAGCACTCATCGTTTACAGCGTGGACTACCAGGGTATCTAATCCTGTTTGCTCCCCACGCTTTCGAGCCTCAGCGTCAGTTACAAGCCAGAGAGCCGCTTTCGCCACCGGTGTTCCTCCATATATCTACGCATTTCACCGCTACACATGGAATTCCACTCTCCCCTCTTGCACTCAAGTTAAACAGTTTCCAAAGCCTACTATGGTTAAGCCACAGCCTTTAACTTCAGACTTATCTAACCGCCTGCGCTCGCTTTACGCCCAATAAATCCGGACAACGCTCGGGACCTACGTATTACCGCGGCTGCTGGCACGTAGTTAGCCGTCCCTTTCTGGTAAGATACCGTCACAGTGTGAACTTTCCACTCTCACACTCGTTCTTCTCTTACAACAGAGCTTTACGATCCGAAAACCTTCTTCACTCACGCGGCGTTGCTCGGTCAGACTTCCGTCCATTGCCGAAGATTCCCTACTGCTGCCTCCCGTAGGAGTCTGGGCCGTGTCTCAGTCCCAGTGTGGCCGATCACCCTCTCAGGTCGGCTATGTATCGTCGCCTTGGTGAGCCGTTACCCCACCAACTAGCTAATACAACGCAGGTCCATCTGGTAGTGATGCAAGTGCACCTTTTAAGCAAATGTCATGCAACATCTACTCTTATGCGGTATTAGCTATCGTTTCCAATAGTTATCCCCCGCTACCAGGCAGGTTACCTACGCGTTACTCACCCGTTCGCAACTCATCCAGAGAAGCAAGCTCCTCCTTCAGCGTTCTACTTGCATGTATTAGGCACGCCGCCAGCGTTCGTCCTGAGCCAGGATCAAACTCTCATTAAAAGTTTGAGTTCTCACTCATTTCTGTCACTGACAGATTTATTGTTTTTTTCATTGTTCAGTACTACAACTTATGTTGTAGCGCCCTGCACATTGGTTCGTCTTGTTCAGTTTTCAAAGGTCTTTGTCACTCGCTTCTCTCAAGCGACAACTATATTAGTATATCACAGCCACTTTCACTTGTCAACACTTTTTTGAAGATTTTTAAGCTTTTTTAAACTTTTTTTCATCAAGTGTTCCAACCGCAACATACCATAGTCCGTACGGGATTCGAACCCGTGTTACCGCCGTGAAAAGGCGGTGTCTTAACCCCTTGACCAACGGACCTGAGTTGTTATTTTCAACTCTTACTATTATACAGTCTTTTCAAACTTTGTCAACTACTTTTTCTAATTTTTTTTTATTTTTTCAACTTATAGTAAAAAGAGCCAAAATTATACTGACTCTTCTATCGCTCATTAAACTTAGAAGCACGTTCTTCTCCCCACCAATAAGGGATTAGTTCTGCGACTTTAACTGTTTTTCTTATATTATAGTCCATCATGAATTCTGCATCTTTATTTTCAGCATTAAGCTCTAAAAGGAATTCTCTACAAGCACCGCAAGGCATGGCTGAACTTCCACCATAAGGTGGTTTGTCTCGAAAGGCTAATACTTTCTTAACCTTAGTTTGTCCTGAAAATTGGTACATATTGAAGAGGGCCGCCCGTTCTGCGCAGAGATGGAAAACACCACAGGTTCCCTCCATACAGAATCCTGTAAATATTTGTCCATCTTCTGCTTCTACTGCAGCTACAACATGATTGGCATAAACAAAGTCTGATACTTCATGTGGATTGTATAGTTTCTGTGCTTCTTCGTACATCTTTTCCCAGATGTCCATTATTGTATCCTCTTTATTTAGAGATTTCTTTTAGCATGTTTTCGATATGCTGAATTGATTTTTCACGTCCAAGCAAGAAAATTGTATCTGGTAATTCTGGCCCATGCATTTCGCCTGAAACTGCGATACGAATAGGCATGAAAAGATTTTTCCCTTTAATACCTGTTTCTTTTTGAACTGCTTTAATTTGTGGGAAGATATTTTCTGTCACAAATTTATCATCTGTCATCGCTTCAAGTTTTGCTTTGAATGCTTCAAGAACTGTTGGAACTGTTTCACCCGTCATGACTTCGCGCTCTGCTTCTGTCAATTCTGGGAAATCTGAGAAGAAAAGATCTGTCAATGGGATAATCTCATCTACTGATTTCATTTGTGGTTTATAGAGCTCAACTAATTTTTCAGCCTTGTCAGTCAAACGGCCTGCTTCCTCTAAGAATGGTTTTGCCATTTCAAAGATGGTTTCAAGGTCTGCATTCTTGATATAATCATTGCTCATCCAGTCTAGTTTTTTCTGATCAAAGGCTGCTGGTGACTTGCTGAGGCGGTTTTCATCAAAAAGTTTAATGAGTTCTTCACGAGAGAAAATCTCATCTTCACCACCTGGGTTCCAACCAAGAAGAGCAATAAAGTTAAAGACTGCTTCTGGAAGGTAACCTTTCTTTCGGTAATCTTCGATAAATTGAAGTGTATTAGTATCACGTTTAGATAACTTCTTACCAGTCTCAGAGTTGATAATCAAGGTCATGTGACCGAACTCTGGAGCTTCCCAACCAAGAGATTCATAGACCATAAGCTGTTTTGGTGTATTAGCAATATGGTCATCTCCACGGATAACATGAGAGATTTGCATATCGTGGTCATCGATGGCAACGGCAAAGTTGTAAGTTGGGTAACCGTCTTTCTTTTGGATAACCCAGTCACCACCGATATTGCCACCTTCAAATTCGATATCGCCTTTGACCATATCATGCCACTTGTAGATACCTGACTCATTGACAGCCAAACGAACAGTTGGGATGATCCCTGCTGCTTCACGTTCTGCGATGTAAGCTGCTTTTTCTTCTTCACTCATACCAAGGTATTCATTGATGTAGCGTGGTGTTTCGCCAGCTACTTCTTGGCGTTCGCGTTCAGCTGCCAACTCTTCTTCTGTAACGTAAGATTTATAGGCTTTTCCTTCAGCTAATAGTTGGTCAATGTATTTTTGATACAAGTCTAAACGCTCAGACTGGCGATAATTCTCATGTGATTCTGGACTTTCATCCCAATCCATGCCTAACCAGCGAAGGTTTTCAAGTTGTGAACGTTCACCATCCTCGACATGGCGTTTACGGTCAGTATCTTCGATACGGATGAGAAATGTTCCACCATGATGGCGCGCATACAAGTAATTAAACAATGCTGTACGAGCATTTCCGATGTGTAGTAGTCCTGTTGGACTTGGTGCGTAACGTACGCGGATATCTTTTGACATAGTTTCTCCTATTATCTAGGCATCTGCCTTTTTGCTTTCTATATTATATCACAAGTCTTGACTGAGTCCAATTTCTATGGATAAAGAGAGTAAAAAGAGTGGGTAAACCACTCTTTTCTTCTATTATAGACGTGCGTTAAGTTCTTTGCTCAATTCTTCAAATCCTGGTTTTCCAAGAAGGGCAAACATGTTACGTTTATAAGCTTCAACACCTGGTTGGTCAAATGGGTTGATAGCATTCAAGTAACCTGAAAGGGCAATTGCCAATTCGAAGAAGTAGATAGTGTAACCAAGAGTGAAAGCGTCTTGCTCTGGAAGAGTCACATACATGTTTGGTACATCACCATCTGTGTGGGCAAGAAGAACACCGTCAGTTGCTTTTTTGTTTACAAAGTCAACGTCTTTTCCTTGAAGGTAACCAAGTCCGTCAAGGTCTTCTTCCAAAGTAGGAATAAGCACGTTTTTACGAGGTTTGTCAACACGGACAACTGTTTCAAACATGATACGAGTTCCTTCTTGGATAAATTGACCAAGTGAGTGCAAGTCAGTTGAGAAGTTGGCTGAAGTTGGGTAGATACCTTTTTGGTCTTTTCCTTCTGATTCACCAGCCAATTGTTTCCACCATTCTGAGAAGTATTGAAGTGATGGCTCATAGTTTACCAAGATCTCAGTTGCATAGCCTTTACGATAAAGGATGTTACGAACAGCTGCGTATTGGTAAGCTTCGTTTTCAGAGATTTTGTCTGAAGTGTAGTCTTTGCGAGCTGCATTCGCACCTTCCATAAGAGCTTTGATGTCAGCTCCTGATGCTGCGATTGGAAGCAAACCAACGGCTGTCAATACTGAGAAGCGTCCACCGATATCATCTGGAACAACAAATGTTTCCCAACCGTTAGCGTCTGCTTCAACCTTAACAGCACCCTTTTGGCGGTCAGTTGTTGCATAGATACGTTTGTTAGCTTCTTCTTGACCGTATTTCTTAACCAAGAGTTCTTTAAAGACACGGAAAGCAATCGCTGGTTCAGTTGTTGTACCTGATTTAGAAATTACGTTTACTGAGAAGTCTTTGTCTGCAACATACTCTACCAAGTCAGCAAGGTAAGTAGATGAGATTGAGTTTCCTGCGTAAAGGATTTGTGGAGCTTTGCGTTCTTCTTTTGTTTGCAAGTTAGCAAAATGGTGATTCAAGAAGTCGATTGCTGCTTTTGCACCAAGGTAAGATCCACCAATACCGATCACAACCAAAACATCGCTGTCTGACTTGATTTGCTCAGCAGCTTTCAAGATGCGGTCAAATTCTTCGCGGTCGTATTTTTCAGGAAGGTCCAACCATCCCAAGAAGTCGCTACCAGCACCAGTTCCTTTACGGATCAATTCATCTGCTGCTGTTACTTGTGATTGCATGTATTCCACTTCATGTGGTGCAACAAATTTGTCTAAAACTTTTGAATAATCAAATTTAATATGTGACATGTTCTTCCTCCAATATTTCTTCTTTTCTATCATAACGCTTACCTTCGTTTTTTTCAAGTTTTTTTGTCGAATTTCTCCAATTTTTATCAGAATTCAAACGTTTGCGTAAAATACCACATTCTAAAAATTTTGAAAAAATAAAAGAAAGAACGACCAGATGTTCCAATCGTTACAGTTCATTCAATAAATACTCAAATAATTCTAAATTGCCATCTTCTTCATTAACCAGAAACTCTGGATGCCACTGTAAACCGATAATGCGGTGCTCGTCGATAGACTCAATCGCTTCAATAGTTTGGTCTCTTGAATCAATAGCAGTTACACGGAAATTGGGTGCCAAATCTTTAATGCTTTGACGATGGACTGAATTGACCTGACTTTCTTTCCCAAATAGCTTAGCCACCACGCTTCCTTCTACTGTCTCAATAGAGTGAGATGTCCCGAAAGGTAGTCCTTGCCAGTGACCTTCGATTTCTTGATTGAGGGTTCCACCAAAGGCAACATTGACAAGTTGGACACCGCGACAGATTGCCATAATTGGTTTATTCTGACGAAGCGCTTCCTTCAAGAGTGCCAATTCAAATTCGTCACGGACCAGATTGTAATCATCGCTCTCGACGGTCTTTTTCTCTCCATAAAACTGAGGATGAACATTTTGGCCTCCTGTCAAAATGAGTTTGTCAATCATTTCCACATAATCACGTACAACTGACTCATCACCAACAGGAATGACTAAAGGGAGACCACCGACTTGACGAATGATCTCTGCGAATCTACAAGATACAGATGAATGAATGATTTTGCCTTCTGCGTCTACGGGACATAGATTTGCAGTAACTCCTACAACCGTTCTAGCCATGATGCCTCTCCTTTCGAATGCTAACGATAGTCCTATCATATCACTCAAAATGACTTTCGTCTAATATGTTTTTTTTAAGGCTGTGATAAACATTTTTTATGGACAAGAAAAAGCTGCCCACATAGGACAACTTCTTTCTTATTCGAAAACAAATTGATTGTGATAGAGTTCTGAATAAAAGCCACCTAGCTTCAAAAGTTCATGGTGGTTACCACGTTCAATGACTTCTCCATCTTTAAGGACAATAATCTGATCTGCATTGAGAATGGTTTTCAAGCGGTGGGCAATGACGAAACTAGTTCTACCTGCTACAACCACCTCCATGGCATGCTGAATCTTGCTTTCTGTCACCGTATCTACGTTTGAAGTTGCTTCATCGAGAATGAGAACTTCTGGATCTGTCATCAGGGTTCGAGCGATTGAAATCAATTGCTTCTGCCCTGTTGAAAAGATGCTCTGGTCATCATCAATAAGAGTATCGTACTTATCAGGCAAACTTTCGATATAGTCGTGAATGTGGGTTGCTTTTGCTGCTACCTCAACCATTTCCTGACTAGCATCTGGCACACCAAATCGGATATTGTCTCGAATCGTTCCGCTAAACAAGACCGAATCTTGCAATACAATTCCCACCTTGCTTCTAAGACTATCTAAGTCATAGCCACGAATGTCTTTACCATCAAAATAAATACCACCAGCATCAACATCATAAAAGCGATTGATGAGGTTCATAATAGTCGTTTTTCCTGAACCTGTCGGCCCAACAACTGCTGTCATCTGGCCTTTAGGGGCAGAAATGCTGACATCTTTCAAAATAGGTTTATCAGGCAAGTATGAAAAATCGATATGACTGATTTCAACACTTTCTTGCAACTTAGTGAAGGTTGGAGCCTTTTCAGGTCGGATTTCCTCCTCTGCATCAAACATTTCCTGAATTCGTTCAGCTCCAGTAAAGGCCAACTGAAGGCTTCCCCAACTCGCTGCAACTTGGATAATAGGCTGGTAGTACTGCTGTGAAAATTGTGCAAACATAACAATCAAACCTAGGGCTGTACTTGTTTCAATAGACTTATCATTCAAAAGTACAGCCGAACCAGCAAAGATGACGATGGCTGTATTAATCAGGCTCATCCCATTCATGACAGGGAAAAGAATTCCTGAGAACATTCTTCCTTTAAAGGTTGCCTTGCGCACGCGCTCATTTTGTTCAAGAAATCCTGCCATCATATCCTCTTGAATTCCTTGCACAATCACGGCTTTTTGGCCTGAGATGCTCTCATCCATATAGGCGTTGAGCTTCCCTACCTCTTTCTGCTGGAGGTTGGTGTATTTGCGTGCCATTTTCACGATGAAAATCAGCATAAGGAAAGCCAATGGGGTGCTGGCAATGGTGATGAGAGCCAGCGTCACATTTCTCGAAAACATGACAAGAATCAGACCAATGTATAAAACAATATTGCTCATGACCTGAATCAAGCTTTCGTTAAAGGCTTGGAGGATATTATCCAAATCACTGGTAAAATGAGACAGGATATCGCCATCTTGTCGACGGTCAAAGAAAGAAACCGTCAACTGAGCAAGCTTACCAAAGAGACCTTTGCGCATCTCGTTGGTCGATTCTGCAATCACGCGCGTCATGAGACACATGTATATTACACTAGAGATAAATAGAACCAAAACCAGCAGGCCAAGATTGACCATGATTCCTGATAGGCTTTGCCATACAAGTTCTGGATTGCCATTTTGATAAGCTTGAACTAAATTGGCTAGCTGCGTCACCGCTTGTCCAGAAAAGACTGGAAAGAGGGCTTGGGCAAAAGTCGCCAGAACAATCATCAGGATGACAACTACAAATGAGAACTTGTAGACCTTAAAATAATGCCAAAAAAATTGAACTGTCTTCATTTTACTCCTCCTTATATTATATTTAGCGCAGTTAGCTACTGCCAAAGCCCAAGTGGTATACTTGGAATAAGCCGCTGTGGATTAGTTCATTTCCTCCAATCGCTTGACGATTTCCGAAAGGATCTAACCACAGCTTTTTGTTTTAATTGGTAATGAGTTTGATAACGCATAGACGTTTTATCTCGTGTAATGAAAACATCAAACATTACAAGAGGCTCATTGACAAGCTTTCGCTGGACTGGATTCTTCTATTTATCAGTCAGATCAGATTGATTTAGCAGGAAGAATGGTCAAACGGAGTTCCCCTCATCTGCGGTAGGTACTCATACAAGCTGCCAAAGCATGCCCTCGCTTTTCGCCTGCTTTTAAGGCCTATCTTAAGACTAAATTAGAACAAGGAAAACATTACAATGTAGCCATCATCCACCTTGCAAAAAAACTTATCCGAACCCTGTTTTATATCCTAAAAAAAGAGCTGCCATTTGACGAACAAAAAGTGATGTA
The DNA here is from genome assembly GCF_001457635.1 of Streptococcus pneumoniae. NCBI lineage: Bacteria > Bacillati > Bacillota > Bacilli > Lactobacillales > Streptococcaceae > Streptococcus > Streptococcus pneumoniae. The sequence continues at coordinate 672,838 of NZ_LN831051.1, read as the reverse complement.
ATTTCTGAAATTAACACAGGATTACCTTTGAAAAAATGGACTTTTTCAAGGGCCTTTTGCCGTGCTCTAAAATCATCGCCAAATCATCAAATTGAAATAAGAAATAGTTTAGATAAAACTATTGACTTTTCTTATAGTTTGTCTTTCATTTCTGTGTTTCATAGATTTCACGGTAAACGGCATTGTTGGCAACCAAGTCTGCATGCGTGCCTTGACCAATCAATCGTCCTTGATTTAGAACCAAGATCTTGTCTGCATGGACAACCGAGCTAATTTTTTGAGCAATAATAATGGTTGTCGTCCCCTTCAAGTCCTTATTCAAAGCTTCTTGCACCAAGCGCTCTGATTTGGCATCCAAGGCTGAGGTCGAATCATCAAAAATCAGAATACGTGGATTGCTGACAATCCCACGCGCAATCGACATCCTTTGTTTTTGTCCACCAGAGAAATTGGTTCCCCGTTCTTCAACTGGACTTTCAAAGGTTTTCTCCATACGATGAATGAATTCACTAGCCTGGGCAATATTGGCTGCGCGCTCCATTTCAAATAGAGTAGCATTTCCCTTCCCCTGTCTCAAGTTATCTGCAATCGTTCCACTAAAAAGAATGGCACGTTGGAGAACGATGGAAACTGTTTTACGCAGGGTTCCTTCACTCACTTCTCGAATATCCTTACCTCCGATTTTGATAGCCCCTTCCTGTGGATCAAAGAGACGTGGAATCAATTGAGCCAAGGTTGACTTTCCTGCACCAGTCGCTCCAACTACACCAACCATTTGACCAGGTTCAATAGTAAAGCTCACATCTTTCAGCATCGGTTCCTTGTCCATTGGATAGGTAAAGGTCACATTTTCAAAGCTAAGGCTTCCAACCAACTCTTCATCTGGGATATCCTTGAAGGTCATAGCTGGCTCTGCGTCAAGAATTTTTCGAATACGACGCATGGAAATCATGGCACGGCTGACAGAATTTCCCAAAAATCCAACCATAACAATGGTAAAGATAATCTGGCTTAGGTAATTAACAAAAGAAGCGATGGAACCAACAACAGACGGATCCGACTGAACCATTCCCGCGACCAGCCAAATAGAGAGGAAGACCGCCCCGTAACCAACCAACATCATAAAGGGTTCCACTACTGAAAAGGCATAACCAATGTAAAGGTTTTGACCAAGAAGCTCGTCTGAGACCTCTGTAAACTTAGCAAATTGCTCTTTTTCTTGGACAAAGGACTTGACCACACGAACGCCACGTAAATTTTCCTTGGCAATGGCATTGATGCGCTCAAGAAGGGTTTGAAACTTGGCAAAACGAGGCCCCATCATTCCCATCATGACAGCAGTCAAACCAAAAATCAAGACTACCATGAGAACAATCACCCACCACAGAGAAGGTAAGGTTTGAACCGCTAGGATAAACGAACCGATGAACAAGAGGGGAAGTCTGAAAAGAATCTGGAAGGTCATCATGACAACGTTCTGAATCTGGTTGATATCATTTGTCATTCGAACGACTAGATTTCCCGCATTAAATTGTTCAATATCAGCATAAGAAAAGGTTTGAATTTTACGGAAGGCATCCTCCCGAAGGTCGGATGAAACTCCTTGGGCAATATAGGCTGCGAGGACAACATTGAGTCCACCAGCAACTAGACCGACTACGGCCACACCAATCAACCAAGCCCCGATACTATAAATAGCTTCATATTTCCCAGTAAGGAGGGCGCCTAAGACTTCCTGCAGATAACGCGGTTGCAGAAGTGAACTAGCAACCATCAAGCCTGTCATCAGGAGCGAAGCCAGGGCCTGCCACTTGTAGGTTTTTATTTTCTGAATCAGCATACTTTCTCCTTAAAAAATAGACAAAAGGGAGCGACAATGCGTCAGCTCCTTTTCATTCTGTTTGTGTGATGTTATTCTAGCAAAAAAGTGGAGAATTGTCAAAGAAGTCTCCTTGATACAGCTAGATTAACTAGTGAGTCTTGGTTTTATAGTTTCTGTTTTAACTCTACTAAGACATTCATAACCTGCATAGGTGTCATATTATACACATCCAGTTTAGCTAATTCTGCTAGGATAGGATGCTCTTCTGCCCTATCAAAGAGTGAAATCTGTTCAGTGACAGCACTAGTTTGTCTCATGGGAGGAGGACTCTCTGTTCCTTGATTCTCTAGCTGAGTCAAAATCTTATCCGCCCTTGCTAAAAGGTCTGCTGGCAAGCCAGCAATCTTGGCAACATGGATACCGTAGGATTTATCAGCTGGTCCCGGTTCAATCTTGTGAAGGAAGGTAACCTGCCCATCCTGCTCCAGAGTTGCCACGTGGACATTGACCAAGTGTTGTAAACTAGACTCCAGACTAGTCAACTCATGGTAGTGGGTCGCAAAGAGGGTCTTAGCTCCGATGTGCTCATGGATATATTCGATGATGGACTGAGCAAGAGCCATCCCGTCATAAGTTGCAGTTCCACGTCCCAATTCATCAAAGAGAATGAGAGAGTTCTTGGTCGCATGCGAAATGGCATTATTGGCCTCCATCATCTCCACCATAAAGGTTGACTGACCCGAAACCAAGTCATCTGCTGCTCCGATACGGGTAAAAATCGCATCAAAAATCGGTAAATGGGCGCTTTCAGCAGGAACATAGGAACCCAGCTGGGCCATAACCGCCGTCATGGCTAACTGACGCATATAGGTAGACTTCCCACTCATGTTTGGTCCTGTAACCAGTTGAATACTGGTATCTTCTGCCATCTGAATCGTATTTGGAATATAGGTCTGAGCCCCCATAACCTTTTCAACGACAGCATGGCGCCCTTTCCGGATATCAATTTGTGAATCGTCACCAAACTCAGGTCGAATCAAATGCTGGGTTTCAGCCACAACCGCCAGACTCTGTAAGACATCAACCGTCGCAATTCCTTGGGCTAGAGCTTGTAAACGCTGGATGTACTTGCCGACCTCTTCACGAATGCGCATAAATATTTCGTATTCGAGGTTGGCTGACTTCTCACGCGCCTCAAGCATATCTCCCTCGATACGGGCTAATTCTTCGGTTCCAAAGCGTTCTGAGTTTTTCAGCGTCGCCTTGCGGAAAAAGTGGGCTGGCACATTTCCTAGTTGCGAATTGGTCACATGAAAATAGTAGCCATCCTTTTTATTGTAGTCAATCTTGAGCGTGCTGATACCAGAGTTTTCTCGCTCCTTAGCCTCAATCTCAGCAATCCAGCTAGTCCCTTCTCTGAGAACGCAACGATACTTGTCTAAAGTCTCATCAAATCCAGTCCGGATAATTCCCCCATCTGTAATCACATGAGGAGCTTCAGGAGCAATCGCTGCGCTAATCAAACTCTCCAACTCAGGGATTGCATCCAGTTGTGCAATGAGATAGGCTAGAGCAGGTTGCTCCATCCCTTCTAAAATCGCACGAATCCGTGGCACACTAGACAAGGTAGTCGCCAACTGCAAGAGATCCTTTGGATTGGTTTTGCCAAAAGAAACACGACTAGCCAAGCGCTCAATGTCATAAACACCCTTGAGACTGTCTGTCAAGTCACTACGCTCAAAGAAATGGTCGAGAAAGACCTGCACCACTTCTTGACGTTGGACGATTCGTTCCTTATCAATCAAGGGGCGATGAATCCAAGAACGCAAGAGACGCATCCCCATAGCCGTTTTGGTTTCATCCAAAAGCCAGAAAAGACTGCCTTGTTTCTTACCTGAGCGAGCATTCTCAACCAAATCCAGACTAGCCTTGGTCGCATAATCCATCTGCAAGAAATCCTTAATTTCGTAGCGGATAACAGGTTTGAGGTGGTTCAATTCCCTCATCTGAGTCCGATGAACATACTGGAGCAGCTTACTAGATGCCGTTTGCTCCACCGTTGCCAATCGCAAATCCAATAAATGAAGGTCTTCAAAGCTTTCTTTTTCATAAGAGAGTACCAGATTCATCTGGCGGCTGAGGATTTGTTCTTCTTCCTCAGACAAGTCATAACCCAACACCACTTCTCGAGCCTTGAGGTTACGGATTTCCCCACAAACCAGCGTGAAATCCAAAAGACCTGTCACATAAAAGTCACCCGTCACCAAATCCATATAAGCTAGGCCAAATTGATTGCCTTCGCGGTCTATGGCAACCAAAAAATTATTCTGACTGTCCGGCTTACTGCTATCGACCACTGTCCCTGGCGTAATGACCTGAACAACCTCTCGTTTAACAACCCCAACTGCTTGTTTAGGATCTTCCATCTGCTCTGCGATAGCCACCTTATAACCCTGCTCAATCAAGACATCGATATACTGTTGGGCAGAATGATAGGGAACACCCGCCATAGGGATCGGATTGTCGGCATTCTTGTTGCGACTCGTTAAGGAAATTTCCAGAATCTGCGCAGCATTGACCGCATCCTCATAAAATAATTCATAAAAATCACCCATCCGAAAGAGCAAAAAAGCATCTGGATATTGCTTTTTAATATCCACATACTGTTGCATGCCGGGTGATAGCTTTTCTATCGCCATTTTCTGTCTCTCCTTTTCAAAAATAAGTCTTGAGAGCAACTCCCAAGACCTTACTTATCTTTCATCAAATCTAGCAAACGATCTTCCATGAGTTTGGCAACGTGCTGATCTCGACAAATAACCAATAAGGTATTGGCACCAGCAACTGTTCCTAAAATCCATTCATCCTTGTTTACATCTACAATATTTGCCAAAACAGAGGCTTCTCCCAATTTGGTATGAAGCACCAAGGTAAACTCTGCTCTTGCAACACCTTCTAAATGATGAGACAAAAATTCCACCAAATCAATCTTTTCTGTCTCATTTACTAGTACATAATACACCATATCATTTTTCTTGACCTTGGTCAAGCCGATTTCGCGCAAATCACGAGACAAGGTTGTCTGCGTCACACAAACATTGTGCGCCTCCAACCGATCTTGAATTTCTTTTTGTGTACTTAATTTCTCCTCAGTAATCATTTTTTTTATTAACTGATGACGATCTCTTTTTCTCATAAAATCCTCTTGCGTGCATATTTATAACTATATTTATAACCATATTATACCAAAAAAACAGGAGATTTCAAAAATTTTTTCTTCTTTCTTTAAAATTGTGATAAAATAGTAGAAAAGTCCAAAAAGGAGCTCTTAATGAATACAAAAGAATTGATTGCTAGCGAATTATCTAGCATCATTGATAGCCTGGACCAAGAGGCTGTTTTAAAGTTACTGGAAACCCCTAAAAACTCAGAAATGGGAGACATTGCTTTCCCTGCCTTTTCTCTTGCAAAAGTCGAACGTAAAGCACCACAAATGATTGCGGCTGAACTGGCTGAAAAAATGAACAGCCAAGCCTTTGAAAAAGTTGTCGCAACAGGACCTTACGTTAACTTTTTCCTTGATAAATCTGCCATTTCTGCTCAAGTATTGCAAGCTGTTACCACTGAAAAAGAACACTATGCTGACCAAAATATTGGCAAACAAGAAAATGTTGTTATCGACATGTCTAGTCCGAATATCGCTAAACCATTTTCTATTGGCCACCTGCGTTCAACTGTTATCGGAGATAGCTTGTCACATATTTTCCAAAAAATCGGTTATCAAACGGTCAAGGTCAACCATTTGGGAGACTGGGGTAAACAATTTGGGATGTTGATTGTTGCCTACAAAAAATGGGGCGACGAAGAAGCTGTAAAAGCTCATCCAATCGATGAACTCCTTAAACTCTATGTCCGCATCAACGCTGAAGCTGAAAATGACCCTAGCTTGGATGAAGAAGCGCGCGAATGGTTCCGTAAACTTGAAAATGGAGATGAGGAAGCTCTCGCTCTTTGGCAATGGTTCCGCGATGAAAGTTTAGTGGAATTTAACCGCCTTTACAATGAATTGAAGGTTGAATTTGACAGCTATAACGGAGAAGCCTTCTACAATGATAAGATGGATGCAGTTGTAGACATTCTTTCTGAAAAAGGACTACTTCTTGAATCAGAAGGTGCCCAAGTTGTGAATCTTGAGAAATATGGAATTGAACATCCAGCCCTCATCAAGAAGTCTGATGGTGCAACTCTCTATATCACACGTGACTTGGCTGCAGCCCTCTACCGTAAAAATGAATACCAATTTGCTAAATCTATCTACGTCGTTGGTCAAGAGCAATCTGCCCACTTTAAACAACTCAAAGCTGTCTTGCAAGAGATGGGCTACGATTGGAGTGACGACATTACCCACGTTCCTTTTGGTCTGGTTACAAAAGAAGGGAAGAAGCTCTCTACTCGTAAAGGGAATGTCATCTTGCTAGAGCCTACTGTTGCAGAGGCTGTTAGCCGTGCCAAGGTCCAAATCGAGGCTAAAAATCCTGAACTAGAAAACAAAGACCAAGTAGCACATGCTGTTGGGGTTGGAGCCATTAAATTCTATGACCTCAAAACTGACCGTACAAATGGATACGACTTCGACCTAGAAGCTATGGTATCCTTCGAGGGTGAAACTGGACCTTACGTTCAATATGCCTACGCTCGTATCCAATCTATCTTACGCAAAGCCGATTTCAAACCAGAAACAGCTGGCAACTATAGCTTGAATGATACTGAAAGCTGGGAAATCATTAAACTCATTCAAGACTTCCCACGTATTATCAACCGTGCGGCAGATAACTTTGAACCTTCTATCATTGCTAAATTTGCAATTAGCCTGGCTCAATCCTTTAACAAATACTATGCACATACACGTATCTTGGATGAAAGCCCAGAACGCGACAGCCGTCTAGCCCTCAGCTACGCAACCGCAGTCGTTCTCAAAGAAGCCCTTCGCTTGCTTGGAGTAGAAGCGCCAGAGAAGATGTAAATCGCCAAAGTTACTTGATTGCAAAGCAATCTAAGTAACTAACGCCAAATCCTATTCGGACTTTGGCTAGGCGCTTCACTAGTTTTAGGACATAAATATGATCGATTTATGTCCTAAAACGTCGTAATCTTAAAGTTATTGGAACTAAAGTTCCTAATTGTTAGACGCTAGCCGCTTATATGCGAACTAGCTAACTGCTTCACTAGTCATGACCCCTAAATATAATCGATTTAGAGGCCATGACGTCGTAACCAGAGACACTTGCCTAAACGCTTCACTAATTCACCTAACCAAATAATAGACTTCCTGCAAAACTAGAATCCTAGTTCATGATTGATAATACCAGCAATCAAATTCATTCGTAATCCGAAGCGTTTACGATGATTTCGATAGGTTGTTGAAAACATTTTAAACGTTTTTACTTTGGCAAAGATGTTCTCGACCTTGCTTCTCTCCTTGGATAGCGCATGGTTATAGGCTTTATCTTCAACTGTTAGTGGCTTGAGTTTGCTGGATTTACGTGGAGTTTGTGCTTGAGGATATATCTTCATGAGCCCTTGATAACCACTGTCAGCCAAGATTTTACCAGCTTGTCCGATATTTCTGCGACTCATTTTGAACAACTTCATATCATGACAATAGTTCACAGCGATATCCAAAGAAACAATTCTCCCTTGACTTGTGACAATCGCTTGAGCCTTCATAGCGTGGCATTTTTTTTACCAGAATAATTCGCTAATTCTTTTTTTAGGGCGATTGATTTGTACTTCCGTCGCATCAATCATTACCGTGTCCTCAGAACTGAGAGGAGTTCTTGAAATCGTAAAACCACTTTGAACAAGAGTTACTTCAACCCATTGGCTCCGACGGATAAAGAAGACTTGATAAGAACTCTAGAGTTAGCTCCCCATGTTGAAGGTGGCTATTTTAGACAAACAAAAAAAGCTTCAGACACTATAAACCTTGCTGGTAAGGGAAGGGCGCTTTATACCAGTATTTATTTCTTATTAAGAAGAAACGAATCCTTCACATTTTCACCGATTGACAGCAGATGAAATCTGGTATTTTCATGCAGGATCCCCACTTACTGTTCACATGATTACAGCAGATGGTCACTACGAAGTAGTCACTTTAGGCCTGGACATATCCAAAGGGCAACAACTTCACTACTGTGTTCCTAAGGGCACTATTTGGGGATCAACAGTTGATAAGGATGATGCTCTGGTTTCTTGTCTTGTTGCTCCTGGTTTTGAATTTGAGGATTTTGAATTATTTGAAAGGGTAGATCTACTGGCGACCTATCCAGAGCACAAGGAGATGATTGAGCGTTTGACCAGATACTAGTCTTGATAAGCAAATTTAATCTGATTTAGCAATGTTAGGATTTCTGATAATTGTGTTATAATGTTACCAATAGGAGATAATAGATGACAAAACAAGTCTTATTAGTGGATGATGAAGAACACATTCTGAAATTGCTTGACTACCATTTAAGTAAGGAAGGCTTTTCTACTCAATTGGTAACAAATGGACGGAAGGCCTTAGCTTTGGCAGAAACAGAACCCTTTGATTTTATCTTGCTTGATATCATGTTACCACAATTAGATGGCATGGAAGTTTGTAAGCGGCTGAGAGCCAAAGGCGTCAAAACTCCAATTATGATGGTTTCTGCGAAAAGTGATGAATTTGATAAGGTTTTGGCCTTGGAATTAGGGGCTGATGACTACCTGACCAAGCCTTTTAGCCCTAGAGAATTGCTGGCGCGTGTCAAGGCTGTCCTCAGGCGAACTAAAGGAGAACAAGAAGGAGATGATTCAGATAATATCGCTGACGATTCTTGGCTATTTGGGACCTTGAAAGTATACCCTGAGCGTCATGAAGTCTACAAGGCGAATAAGTTACTGAGTTTGACCCCAAAAGAATTTGAACTCTTGCTCTATCTTATGAAACATCCCAACATGACACTGACTAGAGAGCGTCTTTTGGAACGTATCTGGGGGTATGACTTTGGGCAGGAAACACGTTTGGTGGACGTTCATATTGGTAAGTTGAGGGAAAAAATTGAAGACAATCCTAAAGCCCCTCAATTTATTCGAACCATTCGGGGTTATGGTTATAAGTTCAAGGAGTTATAGATGAAACGCTACCTTCAATTTTGGCTAGTCAATCTAAGTGTTAGCCTCATTCTGATTGCAGGGATGGCATTAACTTGGATCAGTAAAGGCATCGGTCTCTTTCTTCTAGCCCTTTCTTTGGGACTAGGTGGCTACTGGCTCTTTTGCCTTTGGAAATGGGAAGTTGCTTTTGAGACCTTGCACCAACCTCTCTTGACCAGTAGTGAATACTTTTTAGAAAAAGGGCAAGAAGACTTAAAGTCTTTGGCTCAGTATGTGTCTGGCCTAAAAACCAAAGTCTCCCAACAGGATCAGCAATACAAGGACCTAGCCGAAACAATGGAGGTTCTTCTGTCGCACCTAACCATGGGGACGTTTTTAGTTTCCGCTCAAGGTCAGATGTTATTATCCAGTCGCTCTCTGCCTCATTATTTTCCCGATGTGGACGGCGACATAAGTTCACTTGATGACCTCAAACGGATGGATATTCGGAATTTAGTTCACCAAGCCTTTGATCAAAAAACAAGGTTAAAACAAGAAGTAAGTGGGTTTCATGAGGGTGACTTGATTTTAGAAGTGACAGCAGTTCCCGTTTTTAGCCCCACCCAATCTGTGGAAGCTGTGCTCGTCTTGCTATATGATTTAACAACGATTAGAACTTATGAAAAGTTAAATTTAGCCTTTGTCTCAAATGCCTCCCATGAATTGAGGACACCAGTTACTTCGATTAAGGGCTTTGCTGAAACCATTAAGGGGATGTCAGCTGAAGAAGAAGCGCTCAAGGATGACTTTCTAGACATTATTTACAAAGAAAGCTTGCGTCTTGAGCATATTGTTGAGCATCTTCTTACCTTATCTAAGGCTCAACAAATGCCTATACAATGGACGACCCTTTCTTTGGCAGAATTTGTACAGGATTTGACTCAAAGCTTGCAACCTCAGCTCAAGAAGAAGGATTTACAGCTAAAGGTGCAGGTGCCAGATGATGTCACCCTCGTATCAGATAGTCAATTACTTTCCCAAATCTTACTCAATCTTTTATCCAATGCCATCCGTTACACTGAACAAGGGGGAAAAATTGAGGTCAAGACCCAAAAGGGGAACGAAGGCATTAAGATTTCTGTATCAGATACAGGGATTGGTATTAGTCAATTAGAGCAGGATCGTATTTTTGAACGTTTTTACCGAGTTAATAAAGGTCGAAGCAGACAAACTGGTGGCACTGGTCTTGGCCTTGCCATTGTCAAAGAACTCAGTCAATTATTAGGTGGCCAAGTCACGGTGACAAGTCAGCTTGGCAGAGGCAGTTGCTTCACGATTTTTCTTCCTAACCAATCTTTCGCACAGGACTAATAATTTTTAAAGCTATTTTTAGGAGCAGCCATTTTTCAAAAGTGGCTTTTTTTGATTCTTTACACAATCTTTACATGAATCAGGGATAAACCTTTACAAAGACTTGTTAGACTATAAATGTAGTAAGCCTACACAAGAAAAATACATAGAGATAAAGGTGATTATTATGAAATTCAAAAAAATGCTTACTCTTGCAGCCATTGGCTTATCAGGATTTGGGCTTGTTGCCTGTGGCAATCAGTCAGCTGCTTCCAAACAGTCAGCTTCAGGAACGATTGAGGTGATTTCACGAGAAAATGGCTCTGGAACACGGGGTGCCTTCACAGAAATCACAGGGATTCTCAAAAAAGACGGTGATAAAAAAATTGACAACACTGCCAAAACAGCTGTGATTCAAAATAGTACAGAAGGTGTTCTCTCAGCAGTTCAAGGGAATGCTAATGCTATCGGCTACATCTCCTTGGGATCTTTAACAAAATCTGTCAAGGCTTTAGAGATTGATGGTGTCAAGGCTAGTCGAGACACAGTTTTAGATGGTGAATACCCTCTTCAACGTCCCTTCAACATTGTTTGGTCTTCTAATCTTTCCAAGCTAGGTCAAGATTTTATCAGCTTTATCCACTCCAAACAAGGTCAACAAGTGGTCACAGATAATAAATTTATTGAAGCTAAAACCGAAACCACAGAATATACAAGCCAACACTTATCAGGCAAGTTGTCTGTTGTAGGTTCCACTTCAGTATCTTCTTTAATGGAAAAATTAGCAGAAGCTTATAAAAAAGAAAATCCAGAAGTTACGATTGATATTACCTCTAATGGGTCTTCAGCAGGTATTACCGCTGTTAAGGAGAAAACCGCTGATATTGGTATGGTTTCTAGGGAATTAACTCCTGAAGAAGGTAAGAGTCTCACCCATGATGCTATTGCTTTAGACGGTATTGCTGTTGTGGTCAATAATGACAATAAGGCAAGCCAAGTCAGTATGGCTGAACTTGCAGACGTTTTTAGTGGCAAATTAACCACCTGGGACAAGATTAAATAAAATGTTTGCTCCATAAATCTCTAAAGAGATGCAGACGTTTCATCGTACAATAAGATAAAGAAGGCAAGTAGGGAGGTGTCGTATCTCCCTTACTTTCTTCACTAGAAAGGACAAGATGTGACAAAACAAGCCTTCAAAGAAGCAGTTTTTAGGGCAATTTTTTTCATGAGTGCAACAGTAGCTGTTGTAGCTATTTTGCTAATCTGTTTCTTTATTTTTAGTAATGGCTTACCTTTCATAGCTAACTACGGCTTTGCCCGTTTTTTATTAGGCAGTGATTGGTCGCCAACGAACATTCCGGCAAGCTATGGTATTTTACCAATGATCGTTGGTTCCTTATTAATTACCTTAGGAGCGATTGTGATTGGGGTGCCAACAGGCATCTTGACATCGGTGTTTATGGTTTATTATTGTCCAAAGCCCGTCTATGGCTTCTTAAAATCAGCTATCAACTTGATGGCAGCCATTCCATCTATTGTTTATGGTTTTTTCGGCCTACAATTATTGGTGCCTTGGATTAGAAGCTTTTTAGGAAATGGCATGAGTGTCCTAACCGCTTCGTTACTATTAGGAATAATGATTTTGCCAACCATTATCAGTTTGTCAGAATCTGCTATCCGAACAGTTCCCAAAACGTATTATTCTGGTAGCTTGGCTCTAGGAGCTAGTCATGAACGGAGTATTTTTAGTGTCATCTTGCCAGCTGCGAGATCTGGTATTTTATCAGCAGTTATTTTAGGAATCGGTCGCGCAGTAGGTGAAACCATGGCAGTTATTTTGGTGGCAGGCAACCAGCCGATTATTCCAAGTGGACTCTTTTCAGGAACCAGAACCTTAACAACCAATATTGTTCTGGAAATGGCTTACGCATCAGGTCAGCATAGGGAAGCCCTTATTGCAACCTCAGCAGTTCTCTTTTTCCTTATTCTCTTGATTAATGCCTACTTTGCCTACTTGAAAGGAAAATCATCTTATGAGTAAATACCTGCTAAAACTTCTCGTTTATTGTTTTTCAGCTTTAACCTTTGGCTCTCTCTTTTTAATCATTGGTTTTATCCTCATCAAAGGCTTACCTCATCTAAGTCTATCCCTCTTTTCTTGGACTTATACTTCTGAGAACATTTCCCTTATGCCAGCGATTATTTCCACCGTTATTCTGGTCTTTGGTGCTCTTCTTTTAGCCTTGCCCATAGGGATTTTTGCTGGTTTTTATCTTGTGGAATATACAAAAAAAGATTCCCTTTGTGTTAAAATCATGCGATTGGCCTCAGATACCTTGTCTGGGATTCCTTCCATTGTTTTTGGTCTGTTTGGCATGCTCTTCTTTGTAGTCTTCTTAGGTTTTCAATACTCTCTGTTATCAGGAATCTTAACCTCAGTTATCATGGTGTTGCCAGTCATTATTCGCTCAACAGAAGAAGCCCTTTTATCTGTTAGTGATAGCATGCGTCAAGCAAGTTATGGACTTGGGGCAGGTAAGTTACGGACTGTTTTTAGAATTGTTCTACCAGTTGCCATGCCAGGTATTTTAGCTGGAGTGATACTAGCTATTGGCCGTATCGTTGGTGAAACAGCTGCCCTCATGTATACATTAGGTACCTCTACCAATACGCCAAGTAGTCTCATGTCTTCAGGCCGTTCTCTAGCCCTACATATGTATATGCTGTCAAGTGAGGGGCTACATGTCAATGAAGCCTATGCTACCGGCGTGATTTTAATTATTACTGTTTTAATGATAAATACTCTATCAAGCTTATTATCTCGGAAACTTGTGAAAGGAGCTTCCTAGTATGGGAACATTTTCAGTCAGACACCTAGACTTATTTTACGGGGATTTTCAAGCCTTAAAAAATATTTCGATTCAATTACCAGAAAGACAGATTACTGCCTTGATAGGCCCATCTGGTTGTGGCAAATCAACTTTTCTAAAAACCCTTAATCGGATGAACGATTTGGTTCCTTCTTGCCATATTGAAGGCCAAGTCCTCTTAGATGAGCAAGATATTTATAGTAGCAAATTCAACCTTAATCAGCTACGCAAGCGTGTAGGGATGGTTTTTCAACAGCCTAATCCCTTTGCCATGTCTATCTATGATAACGTGGCTTATGGCCCAAGGACACATGGTATTCGAGACAAAAAACAATTAGATGCCTTAGTGGAAAAATCTTTAAAAGGGGCAGCCATTTGGGACGAAGTCAAAGATAATCTTAAAAAGAGTGCCATGTCCTTATCAGGCGGTCAGCAGCAACGCCTTTGCATTGCGCGAGCTTTAGCAGTAGAACCTGATGTTCTGTTAATGGATGAGCCGACTTCAGCCTTAGACCCTATCTCCACTTTAAAAATTGAAGACCTCATTCAGCAACTAAAAAAGGATTATACGATTATCATTGTTACCCATAACATGCAACAAGCTTCACGTATTTCAGATAAAACTGCTTTTTTCTTAACAGGAGAAATTTGCGAATTTGGAGATACCGTTGACGTGTTTACCAATCCAAAAGATCAGCGCACAGAAGACTATATTTCAGGACGGTTCGGATAAGGAAGGAAAAACCTATGAGAAATCAATTTGACTTAGAATTGCATGAATTAGAACAATCCTTTTTAGGACTAGGGCAACTTGTCCTTGAAACAGCTTCAAAAGCCTTACTGGCCTTAGCCTCCAAAGACAAGGAGATGGCAGAGCTAATTATCAATAAGGATCATGCTATCAACCAAGGTCAAAGCGCTATCGAATTGACCTGTGCCCGTTTGTTGGCCTTGCAGCAGCCACAAGTGTCTGACCTTCGATTTGTAATTAGCATCATGTCTTCTTGTTCAGACCTTGAACGTATGGGAGACCATATGGCAGGCATTGCCAAAGCTGTTTTGCAACTAAAAGAAAATCAACTAGCCCCTGACGAAGAACAGTTACACCAAATGGGTAAATTATCCCTCAGCATGCTAGCCGATTTATTGGTTGCCTTTCCTTTGCACCAAGCCTCAAAAGCTATTAGTATTGCTCAAAAAGATGAACAGATTGACCAATATTATTATGCCTTATCAAAGGAAATCATTGGACTTATGAAAGACCAAGAAACCTCAATTCCCAATGGAACTCAATACCTTTATATCATAGGGCATCTGGAACGCTTCGCTGATTACATTGCTAACATTTGTGAACGCCTAGTCTACCTAGAAACAGGAGAACTAGTGGATTTGAATTAATTCAACTAATCCTTAAAAGAGAAGAGTACGATTAAGTGCTCTTTTTTATGGTTGTAAAAAAGTTCATTTGACCAATTTAAGCAGTGTAGATAGTGAGGAGCTGTTTCAATTCTATCGTGAACGAGGGAATGCTGAAAACTTTATCAAAGAAAGGAAAGCAGGATTCTTTGGGGATAAGACAGATAGTTCGACCATGATTAAGAATGAAGTACGTATGATGATGGGCTGTCTGGCTTATAATCTCTACCTCTTTTTAAAGCAGCTAGCTGGTGATGAAGTAAAGGCCTTGACTATCAAGCGTTTTCGACGTCTCTTCCTTCATATTGCCGGAAAATATGTCTCTACTGCTAGACGACATATTCTCAAATTCTCAAGTCTATACGCCTATTCAAAACAGTTTCAAGCCTTATTTGATACAATCTGCCAGATAAATCTGATACTCCCTGTTCCATATAGAGCTAGAGGGCAGGGGAAAACATGCCTAACAGAATAAGTCACCTTATTTTAAAAATCGAGCATCAAACCAAGGGAGGAGTCTGCCCTTTTTTAGGAAAAAATCAAGACAAATCTCCTCAATTATGTCTCGAACATCAGAAATTAAGCAAAATCACCAGAAGGACAGTATTTCAACTAGCTTTTCTGGTAATTTTTGAACTGTGTAGTTCGTTAGTGCCAGATATGAATAATTTGGGATGATAAATCTTTCTTCCTCAGGTAGCCTATCATAATACTCTTCAAAAATCTTATCAAAACACTCTCTTTCTTTTGGGCGATAGTTTCATCTTCGTATGTAGGAGTCCTCATCAAGAAATACTTCAATTCTAGGTATTCCTTATCCAACTCTATATAACTTGGCATCAACTTGTAATCTTCAACCCCCAAACGTTCAGCGATATATTTTAACTTTGTTAGTGTTGGTCTGGATTCTCCATTTTCAATTCTAATTAATTGACGGATACTTAATTCAGACTCATCACCACAAAATTCTGAACGACTGATTTTTTTAGCCAAACGTAATCTTTTAATTTTTTCGCCAAACTCTCGCAACCTACAAGAACCTCCTGAGTTGTTTACCTCTATTATAAGCATATACTGAATCAAACTATCTATCAGATTTCTTCTCACTTTAACTAAAGACTAAGAGTTTATCCCTTCGTCTCGGTTTTTGTGTATTTTTCCACCATACCCCAGTAATGCAAGTGCAAAATCCCCTAGAATATGATAGAATAAGAGAAAGAACTCTATCAAGGAGGAAATCATGGAAAAACAAACCGTCGCCGTCTTGGGGCCTGGTTCTTGGGGAACCGCCCTTTCACAAGTCTTAAATGACAATGGACACGAGGTACGTATTTGGGGAAATCTTCCCGAGCAAATCAATGAAATTAATACACACCATACTAATAAGCACTACTTTAAAGATGTCGTTCTAGACGAAAATATCATTGCCTACACCGACTTAGCAGAAACATTGAAAGATGTGGATGCGATTTTGTTTGTTGTCCCAACAAAAGTGACACGACTTGTTGCCCAGCAAGTTGCACAAACCTTGGACCATAAGGTTATCATCATGCACGCATCAAAGGGATTAGAACCTGATAGCCATAAACGATTATCAACCATTCTTGAAGAAGAAATTCCTGAACATCTCCGTAGTGATATCGTCGTTGTTTCAGGGCCTAGTCATGCAGAAGAGACCATTGTGCGTGACCTAACTTTAATAACTGCTGCTTCTAAAGATTTACAAACAGCTCAATACGTTCAGGAGCTATTTAGTAATCACTACTTCCGACTTTATACCAATACGGATGTTATCGGGGTTGAAACTGCTGGTGCTCTTAAAAATATTATTGCTGTCGGTGCTGGAGCTTTACATGGTCTTGGATTTGGTGATAATGCTAAGGCAGCCATCATCGCTCGAGGTTTAGCAGAAATCACCCGCCTAGGGGTAGCACTCGGGGCCAGTCCATTGACCTATAGCGGCTTATCTGGTGTGGGAGATTTGATCGTAACGGGAACTTCCATCCACTCTCGTAACTGGAGAGCTGGAGATGCTCTCGGACGAGGAGAATCCCTAGCTGATATAGAAGCTAATATGGGCATGGTAATCGAAGGAATTTCAACGACTCGAGCAGCCTATGAACTAGCCCAAGAACTTGGAGTCTATATGCCCATTACACAGGCTATTTACCAAGTTATTTATCACGGAACCAATATCAAAGATGCCATTTATGACATCATGAACAATGAATTTAAAGCAGAAAATGAGTGGTCTTAACCCTCTATAGAAAGGATTTTTATGACATCAAAAGTTAGAAAGGCAGTCATCCCTGCTGCTGGACTAGGAACTCGATTTTTACCAGCAACCAAGGCCCTTGCCAAAGAAATGTTGCCAATCGTAGACAAACCAACTATCCAGTTTATCGTGGAAGAAGCTCTCAAATCAGGTATTGAAGATATTCTAGTTGTCACTGGTAAATCAAAACGTTCTATTGAGGACCACTTTGATTCAAACTTCGAATTGGAATATAACCTCAAAGAAAAAGGGAAAACAGATCTTTTGAAGCTAGTTGATGAAACAACTGGCATGCGTCTGCATTTTATCCGCCAAACTCATCCACGCGGTCTCGGAGATGCTGTTTTGCAAGCCAAGGCTTTCGTCGGAAATGAACCTTTTGTCGTTATGCTTGGTGATGACTTGATGGATATCACAGACGAAAAGGCTGTTCCACTTACCAAACAACTCATGGATGACTACGAGCGTACCCACGCGTCTACTATCGCTGTCATGCCAGTCCCTCATGACGAAGTATCTGCTTACGGGGTTATTGCTCCGCAAGGCGAAGGAAAAGATGGTCTTTACAGTGTTGAAACCTTTGTTGAAAAACCAGCTCCAGAGGACGCTCCTAGCGACCTTGCTATTATCGGACGCTACCTCCTCACGCCTGAAATTTTTGAGATTCTCGAAAAGCAAGCTCCAGGTGCAGGAAATGAAATTCAGCTGACAGATGCAATCGACACCCTCAATAAAACACAACGTGTATTTGCTCGTGAGTTCAAAGGGGCTCGTTACGATGTCGGAGACAAGTTTGGCTTCATGAAAACATCCATCGACTACGCCCTCAAACATCCACAAGTCAAAGATGATTTGAAGAATTACCTCATCCAACTTGGAAAAGAATTGACTGAGAAGGAATAACAAAATCATTTATATAAAGATTAGCCACACATAAATTAAGTAAATTCTCTACTTGAATCTACCTATTTAATAAAAACTAATGAAAACGCTATACTTGTATTTGTTTTTTCATTAAAATAAGAGTAGAATAAATTAGTATAGTAAAACAAAAAAGCACCGAATCGGTGCGCACTTTTTCAAGTTGTGTACGGACAAAGCCTTATTTTAACTTTGCTATGTTGTTTCTAATGGTTCCAAAATAATAAATAATTTTAAATTTGACTTAACTGTTGGAGTAGTCATGGTTAAATTAAATCAACCGAGCCGAACATAAGTTGTTTAATTTTGTGGAAGCTATTAATAAAAATATAATAAGGGAGAAAGATAGGTGTAATTTTAATTTTAAAGTAATTGCGGACACTATCAAAGTAAAAGATTATGGAGAACAAATTTGTAGAATTTATCGAAAACAATAAAAAAGTAATCATTTCATCAGTTGCAGTTGGTGTTGTATTGATATTAGGGTTTGGATGGTATTCATATAACCAACAACAAGCAGAACAACAAGCAAAAATTGTACAATTAGAAAAAGATAGCAAATCAGACAAAGAACAAGTTGATAAACTATTTGAATCATTTGATGCATCTTCAGATGAATCTATTTCTAAATTAAAAGAACTATCTGAAACTTCACTTAAAACCGATGCAGGTAAAGACTATCTTAATAACAAAGTCAAAGAATCATCTAAAGCAATTGTAGATTTTCATTTGCAAAAAGGTTTGGCTTATGATGTTAAAGATTCTGATGAGAAGTTTAAAGATAAAGCAACTCTTGAAACAAATGTGAAAGAAATTACAAAACAAATTGATTTTATCAAAAAAGTTGATGAAACTTTTAAACAAGAGAATTTGGAAGAAACTCTTAAATCTCTAAATGATCTTGTTGATAAATATCAAAAACAAATCGAACTTTTGAAGAAAGAAGAAGAAAAAGCTGCTGAAAAAGCAAAGGAATCTTCTAGTCAAAGTAATTCTTCTGGTAGTGCTTCTAATGAGTCTTATAATGGATCTTCCAATTCAAATGTAGATTATAGTTCATCTGAACAAACTAATGGATATTCAAATAATTATGGCGGTCAAGATTATTCTGGTTCTGGAGATAGTTCAACAAATGGTGGATCATCGGAACAATATTCATCTAGCAATTCAAACATCGGAGCAAATGGTGTCTACAGATATAAAGGCACTGATGCTAACGGCTATCAAAGATACTACTACAAAGATCATAATAATGGAGATGTGTATGATGATGATGGGAATTATCTTGGGAACTTTGGTGGTGGCATTGCAGAACCTCCACAACGCTAATAACTATTTTAGAGCTGTGTTGTTTCGAATGGTTCCAAAACACATTAAAAGCTACTCATTTTTTAAGTAGCTTTTTTCTTATTCAAGTTTACATATTATACTCAATGAAAATCAAATTCAAACCACGTCAGCGTCGCCTTACCGTAGGTATGGTTACTGACTTCGTCAGTTTCATCTACAACCTCAAAACCATGTTTTGAGCTGACTTCGTCAGTTCTATCTACAACCTCAAAGCAGTGCTTTGAGCAACCTGCGGCTAGCTTCCTAGTTTGCTCTTTGATTTTCATTGAGTATTAGTCGTCACATTCCCATTCCCTTGTAGAAAAGCAAAATGGCGAGTCCTACGAACAAGACTACCGCTCCTAATCTCTGGCTGGTATTATACATCCGTTTTTCTCCTCTAACTGGAAAGATAACTGCTAGAAATGCGCCACCAACTGCACCACCGATATGGCCTGCTAGGCTGATTCCTGGAATCAGAACACTTCCAATAATGTTAACCACAAAAAGGGTCAGATAGGATTGCCCTAGCTGTTGGATATAAGGATTGCGAGTTGCATAGCGAAGAACAATAATCGCGGCAAATAGCCCATAAAGAGAGGTAGAGGCGCCTGCTGCTAAGGATTTAGGACTAAATACAAAAACAAAGAGATTGCCCATCATTCCTGATAAGAGATAGAGAAAAAAGAACTGCTTAGAGCCGAAAATCTCCTCTACCTGCCTTCCAAGATAATAAAGTGAAAGCATATTAACAATGAAATGTTCCCACCCAATATGAACAAAAATGGCAGACAAGAGACGCCAAACCTGCTCGGGAAAGAGGCGAATAGCTGGCCCATACATGGCTCCAAATCGAAATAATGTATCTGCCCTGTCAAAGTTTCCGCCTGCAGTGACCAACATTAGTAAAAATACCAAGGCCGTCACTAAGAGGAAGAAACTCGTCACAGGGTAACGTCTATCAAAGATTTCCTTCATCAATTAATACCTCCTGAACAGGAATATCATGGTTTTCAGGTATAAAGTCCTGAATTTGACAAGGATATATCGTACTCAAAGTACGACCAGAAAAATATTCCAGATAGCGGTCATAATAGCCTCCACCGTATCCTATCCGATATCCTTTCGTCGTAAAAGCCAGACCAGGAACATGAATCAAATCAATCTGAGATGCATCCACCACTTCCAAATCTCCCTGTGGCTCCAGTAAGGCAAAGGAAGTTTTTACCAACTGTTGCGGATCATAGACCACAAACTCCATGCGCCCCTTGGGATAAGTTTTGGGTATTAAAACCTTCTTGCCGTCCTTCAGCGCCTGCTCAATCAGTTCCCGCGTTTGAAACTCATGAGAAAAAGAGAGGTAGGTTGCGATGACCTTGGCTTCTTGATAAAAGGGGTGTTGTAAAATTCGCTCGGTTAAAGCTTGGTCTATAGCCTGTTTTTGCTCTTGAGATATAGCCTTCATTTCATGCAAGACTTGCTTGCGTAATTCCGATTTCATAGACAAGCCCTCTATTCTGCTGCCTTCTTTTTCAGGAAACTAGACACCGCAGCCACCCCAATAGCTAAGACTTCTTCCTTAGGACTCATTTGAGGGTGATGAAGAGCGTAGGGACTATCGATACCTAGCCAAAACATCACGCCATCAACCTTTGAAAGGAGATAACCAAAGTCCTCGCCTGTCATAGCAGGTTCGATATCAATCAACTCGATTCCGTCTTTTTCGTCAAAGAAGTCCATCAGTTCACGCGCCAAGGCTGGATTGTTCTCAACAGGTAGGTATCCACCTTGTTTGAGTTCCACTTCGACTTCCATATCAAAGGCAGCTGCAACCCCTTCTGCAACTGTTTTTACCCTCTTTTGCACCAAGAGACTCATGTCCTGTGTCAAAGCCCGAATAGTTCCATGTAAAAAAGCTGTGTCTGTGATGACATTGTTGGTGGTTCCAGCTTGAAAAACGCCGAAGGTCACCACTGCTCCCTCGATTGGGTTGACATTGCGGCTAACAACTGACTGCACTTGGGTCACAAAGTAACTAGCCGCCACCAAGGCGTCATTGGCTTCATGAGGAAAAGCCGCGTGGCCACCTTTACCTTTGAAACGGATCTTCACCTCGCAAGTTCCTGCAAAGAGTGTATGAGTATTAGTCGCAATCTGGCCGACTTTCAAATCTGGACGGACATGGAGGCCATAAAATTGATCTGGCAACCAATCTCCAAAAGCACCAGCCTCATACATGAGCATACCACCAGCTTCATTTTCTTCAGCAGGCTGAAATAGAAAGAGCAGATTATTTTTAGGTTGCTCCTCAAGGGCGCGCTCAAGACAGCCTAAGGCAATGGTCATATGAAAATCATGGCCACAGGCATGCATGCGACCTTGGTGTTGAGAAGCAAAAGGTAGACCTGTTTGTTCGACGATAGGCAGGCCATCAATATCTGTCCGCCAACCAATGGTTCGCTCCGGCTGACTTCCCTGCAGGTAGACCAAAATCCCTGTCCGCCAAGTACGAATTTGAACAAAATCCTTGCCCGTAGTCAATTTCTCAATCACATCCAGCAAATAAGCCTGAGTCTTGAACTCCTCCAAGCCAATCTCTGGAATCTGGTGTAAATCTCGTCTAGTCTGAATCAAATCTAACATCTATCTGTCCTCCGATATAGCAGAAAGAGGCTGGAAAAAGGGTTCCGCCTCTTTTTTACTTTTACAATTACAAGGTACGAAGCGCATCCTCTAGCGCTGTTTTTTGTTGAGTTTGGGCATCAATTTCTTTGATAATACGAGCTGGAACACCTGCTACTACCACGTTTTCTGGGACATCTTGGGTAACAATAGCTCCTGCTGCGACAACTGAACCACTACCGATTTGGACTCCTTCGATAACCACTGCATTAGCCCCGATGAGAACATTGTCTCCGACACGGACTGGTTCAGCACTAGCTGGCTCAATCACACCTGCCAAAACTGCACCTGCACCAACGTGGCTATTTTTTCCAACGATGGCACGACCACCAAGGATGGCACCCATGTCAATCATGGTTCCAGCACCGATTTCAGCACCGATATTGATAACAGCTCCCATCATGATAACAACATTGTCACCAATTTCCACCTGGTCACGGATAATAGCACCTGGCTCGATACGAGCGTTGATAGCACGCTTATCTAGCAAAGGAACTGCAGAATTACGAGCATCTTGCTCGACAACATAATCTTGATTTTCTACTAAACCTTCAAGAAGCGGAGCCACGTCCTTCCAATCCCCGAATAGGACATTCCCTAGTTTGACAACAGAGCTAGGCACAGCAGTTGCGAGTTGCCCCTCAAAGGTTACTTTGACACTGGTTTTCTTTTCAGCATTGGCGATAAATTGGATAATTTCTTGAGCGTTCATTTTTGTAGCAGTCATAGGTGCCTCCTGGTTCGTTATAATGATACCTATTCTACCAAAAAAGGCCTCAAATTTGAAACCTTTTTGTCTGTTTTTAGGTATGATTTTTTAGGGATGTGAGATAAAACGTGCTGTCGGTAAAAGCAAGCCCCTACCGATACAACCTAAAAACACTCTTCACAACTATCTCCCCGTGTTTTATTGACTATTCTAGTATAGCACACTTTTAGAATTAAGAAAAGACTTTTTATCTACTTTCTTTCGCTTCTTCTATAGACAAAAATATCATGGGTAAAATAATCAAGGCTATAGCTAGAAGGAAGGACCAATCCACTACTAATCCTAAGAACAAAACACTCAAGAGAGCAGAAGAGAGAGGTTCACTGGCACTGATAACGGAAACCACCAAAGGAGAAACCAAGGACACAGCCTTCATGGAAATGAAAAAAGCAAAAGCCGTTCCAAAGAAAGCGATAATGAGGCAAATCAAGATACTCCAAATATCAAGAGTAAAGGAAAGCTGATAAACCGGCGAGAGGACATTGCTAAACAAACCTGCCAAAATCATCCCCCACCCAACCGTAGGAACAAAACCATAACGCTTAGCAAAAGGTTGGGGCAAGATAACATTAAACATAACACCCATGGCACTCAGCAAACCTGTTATAAGAGCTAGCGGCGTCATGGATAACTGAGAGAGATCTCCCTTTGTCGCCATCAAGCAAACACCCAGCATGGCAACCAAAACATAGAAAACAGCGCTTTTTGACGCTCGTTTTTGATAAACCAAGCGATTGTAAAAGAGGATAAAGACAGGGCTAATAAACTGTAAAATAGTTGCTGTCGTAGCATTTGAGTATTCTACACAGAGATAGAAAAAATACTGAACTGAAAAAATCCCCAAAATAGCATAGGCTAAAAAGGGCAGGTAATTTTTCTTGTCTCGCCAAATATCTAGCACTTGCGATTTTAATTGTATTGCAGACCAAATAAGTACAAGACTCCCTGCCAGTGTCAAACGCATAGAGGTAATCCAGCCCGAAGACACCTGATAATGAGTAAAGAAGTACTCTCCTAAAATTCCACAGATTCCCCATATTAAGCCGGATAGGAGCGAATAAATTTTTCCGTTAACAATCTTTTTCTGATACTGATTCATACCCTTATTGTAACACGAAAGGAAAAAAGTGGCAATCCATTGATTGGCCACTTCATTTAGAGAATTATCGTCTCGCCCTTGAAGAAGAAGGTCGTGTAGTACTTGAGTTACTGCTATCGCTAGAACTACTACTTGAACTGCTGGAGCTGGATGGAGTTGGTAGACTCCCCACAATACTAGACCAAGCATTCTGATAATCCGCATCACTTCCGCCAATAGCAAAGCGATAACTTGTCGCTGGCGCTCCTGACTTATTAGCCCAATAGCTGGTAACAGTCGAACCTGTGACCTCTACCTCTTTTCCTTCAACAGAAACCTTCCCTGGTTTTTGACCTGTTGATTTCAAGACTTCCGATTTCACTACACTAGGATCTAAAGCAAAGCGCTCGTTCCCCCAAATGCTTGGGGAAGCTTGCTGAATCGCATTTACCAGATGAGCCATGTAATTAGAGTTATTAGAATAACCTGCTCTACGTGACAATGAATGATTATCATCATGCCCAATCCAGCCACCTAGGGTTAATCTAGGTGTCGAAAGCATGAGCCACATATTTTCGTCTTGGTTGGTTGTACCAGTCTTCCCAATCCAATCTGCATTAGCCAGAGTAGGATTTAAAGAAGTCAGGTTAGACTTGAAGGTTGTTGTCACACGAGAAGATAGAACTTCTCGTAGCAATCCCTGCATAATCGTCGCAGTAGCTTTTGAATAGACTTGAACCGGTTTATCCTGATACTCATACACCACTCTACCATCTGCTGCTTCAATCTTTGAAATCACATGCTTCTGATGATAAACTCCATTATTAGCTAAGGTCTGATAGCCATTGGTATGCTGGGCAACTGTGACTTCAATACCACCACCCATTGGCAAGCTCTCAATACCGTACTCAGGAATCTCGTAACCCATCTTTTCCATATAACCCTTGACATCAACACCATTTTCACGGAGCATACGATAGGTCCAGTAAGCAGGGATATTCCATGAATAGTTCAGAGCTTCTCCCAAGGTCATCATCCCTGTTCCCTTGCTATTAGCATACATAATCGGATTGCCATTAGCAAAGTTTGTTGGATAGTTAGATAGAATCGTTTCACTTCCCATCAAGCCCTGGTCAATAGCAATACCGTAGGCCAGCAAGGGCTTGGTAGTAGAAGCTGGCGAACGTTTGGTATCAAAGGCATGATTATTTTGATTTTCTTGATAATTACGACCACCTACAAAGCCTAGAATAGCACCTGTTTGGTTGTCCATCAAGACATTCCCTACTTCTACACGACCTGTTCCATCGTCTAAAAGATAGCCATAATCAGCAACCGCACTTTGCATGGCAGAATGAATTTTCTGATCTATGGTAGTAGTAATCTTATAACCACCATTTTCAATTTCCTTGGCTGCCAAATCTCGATAAAACTTCTGAGTTGCCTCATTTTTCAACTCCTTAGCGGAGACATTGTCTCTCTGAGCTAGATAATCATACATACGTTCTTGAGCTTCTGCCAAAGTTGTAAAGTATAAATAGTCTCGTGAAATTCCTGTAACCGTGCCCGATGGTAAAAAGTCCTGTTTAAGGTCATAATCCTTGTACTGAGAATACTCGTCTTTGCTTAATGCACCTGTACGATACATACTGTAAAGAACTGCCTTAGCCCGTCTTAAGCCAATTTCTAGGTCTTCATCACTCTTCAACTCCCCAGTATTTTCATAAGGAGAGTAAGTAATGGGACTCTGTGGAAGTCCTGCTAAAAATGCT
Organism: Streptococcus pneumoniae; assembly: GCF_001457635.1. Classification (NCBI taxonomy): domain Bacteria; kingdom Bacillati; phylum Bacillota; class Bacilli; order Lactobacillales; family Streptococcaceae; genus Streptococcus; species Streptococcus pneumoniae. Next base: position 647,432 of record NZ_LN831051.1, on the reverse strand, counting down.
GCTTGAGGAACAGTCAACTGACTGGCATCTACACCGAAAATTCCCTCAGCTGCTTGCCGAGCCCCTGCAATATTCTGTCCCTTATTATTTCGGCCAAAGGGAGCCACATTGAGATAGGTCGTTAAAATCTCATCTTTATTCATGGCGCGTTCCAAGGCAAGAGCATCCACAATCTCTGCCGCCTTACGAGCCAAGGTCGGCGCATCCCCAACCACCTGCTGTTTAATTAGTTGCTGGGTCAAGGTTGAACCCCCACTAGAGGAACCCAAACCTACAAATTTCCCCAAGGTCGCACGAATCACCGCCTTGGGTACTACACCCTTATGTTCTTTAAAGTGTTCATCTTCTGTCGCAATGATAGCCTTCTTCAGATTTTCCGAAATTTGCTCAGATGAGATAGAAGTGCGCAACAAATCACTCTCTATGGAAGCAATCACCGTCCCGTCCGAATAGGTAATCTCTGAAATAGAAGAGATGTCCTTGACCTGATTCACCAATTCTTCTGTCTGAGGCACCCGAACCTTGTCAAATAAGGCCACTCCGTACCCCAAAGCAATCCCAACTCCCAACATTCCTCCTAGAAAACCGAGTACAAAGAGTAAGTTAAATAAGGCTTTTATACTCAGTAAAATAGCTGGGAAAATGGCTGACTTATCTAAGGTTTTAGATTTTTTGGTACTTGAACCTTTCTTGCCAGGTCTAGCTGATTTTTTATTTTTTTGTTTTTGCTGGAAAAATTCCAGCATTTTTCGTTTTAATTCATTTAATTGATTTTGCATGGATTTCCTCACTCTATCTATTATACCACAAAAGGGAAATTTTCAATAAAATAGCCACTTTCTTCCCTATTCTGCTAGGCTATTGCCCAAGTTTGTGATACAATAGGTAGAAACAATAATTTTAAAAAGGAGAAAAGACACATGCACATTTTTGATGAGCTAAAAGAGCGTGGTTTGATATTTCAAACGACTGATGAAGAAGCTTTGCGTAAAGCCCTAGAAGAAGGTCAAGTTTCTTATTATACTGGCTACGATCCAACTGCTGACAGCCTTCACCTAGGCCACCTTGTCGCAATCTTGACAAGTCGTCGCTTGCAACTAGCAGGTCACAAACCTTATGCGCTCGTTGGCGGTGCTACAGGTCTCATCGGAGATCCGTCCTTCAAAGATGCTGAACGTAGTCTCCAAACAAAAGACACAGTAGATGGCTGGGTCAAGTCTATCCAAGGACAACTTTCTCGTTTTCTTGACTTTGAAAATGGCGAAAACAAGGCTGTCATGGTCAACAACTACGACTGGTTTGGCAGCATCAGCTTCATTGACTTCCTCCGTGACATTGGAAAATACTTCACGGTCAACTACATGATGAGTAAGGAATCTGTTAAAAAACGGATCGAAACAGGAATTTCTTACACTGAGTTCGCTTACCAAATCATGCAAGGGTACGACTTCTTCGTCCTTAACCAAGACCATAATGTCACTCTTCAAATCGGTGGTTCTGACCAGTGGGGAAATATGACAGCTGGTACCGAATTGCTTCGTCGTAAGGCGGACAAGACTGGTCACGTTATCACTGTTCCACTAATCACAGATGCAACTGGTAAAAAATTTGGTAAATCAGAAGGAAATGCCGTCTGGCTCAATCCCGAAAAGACTTCTCCATACGAAATGTACCAATTCTGGATGAACGTGATGGACGCTGACGCTGTTCGCTTCTTAAAAATCTTTACTTTCTTGTCACTTGATGAGATTGAAGATATTCGTAAACAATTTGAAGCAGCGCCACACGAACGCTTGGCTCAAAAAGTCTTGGCTCGTGAAGTTGTTACACTTGTTCACGGAGAAGAAGCCTACAAAGAAGCACTTAACATCACTGAGCAACTCTTTGCAGGAAACATCAAAAACCTTTCTGTCAAAGAGCTCAAACAAGGACTTCGTGGTGTGCCAAACTACCAAGTACAGGCAGACGAACACAACAATATCGTGGAACTGCTCGTCTCATCTGGTATAGTTAACTCAAAACGCCAAGCCCGTGAAGACGTCCAAAACGGAGCCATCTACGTAAACGGCGACCGCATCCAAGACCTTGACTATGTCTTGAGTGACGCTGATAAGTTAGAGAATGAACTGACTGTTATCCGTCGTGGGAAGAAGAAATACTTTGTATTGACTTACTAAACTATTCAACATTTATCTATAAACAAAGGAGTTAACCTCGAGAAAGGTAACTCCTTTTTGCTGTTAATAACTCTCATCTATCTATTTTTAATAGACAGGCTACGCAGGACAATGCGCAAGGTTGTTAGATTATGTAAGATAGAGAGATTTGAAGGACTGAGCCAATTAAATAAGCCAAAGCCAATCAAACTACTATTTACGACAACGGTATCTTGAATATTTTTCTTGATGAGTGTTTGCAAAGATGATGATAACGAATCCAACTCTTGGAAGAAATCCAAACGATTATCTAACAATAAGATATCACTCATCTGCTTAGAAATATCTGCACTCTCATTCATCACCACACCGATATCTGATAGAGTTAAAGCCGCTGAGTCATTCAATCCATCTCCAACCATCAAAATAGTGTGACCTGCTTTCTGCAGTTTCTCTACTAACTCAAATTTCCCATCAGGTTTCAAGTCTGTATAGACCTGATCAAAGGGCAAATCTTTGACTAATTCCTCTGTCCTAATCAAGGTGTCTCCTGTTGCCAGAATCAATTTTTTCCCCTGTGCCTTAAGTTTATCCAAGGCTGTTTTTGCTTCTTTTCTCAAAGGAGTATGAATGCAGAACATTCCAATCAATTCATTTTGATAAGCCAAGAATAAGAGATTGTAGTGACTCTTGTACTCTTCAATTAAAGCATTTTGTTCTGAACTGATATGAATCTGCTCATCCTGCATCAAGACATAATTCCCAATAAGAACTGGTTGGCCATCTATATGAGATTTGATCCCCTTGCTTGCGATATATTGGAGTTTCCCATGCATTTCCTCATGTTCAATTCCCTCTATCTCAGCTTGCTTGACGATGGCATTAGCAATAGGATGATAAATGTGTTCCTCAAGACAGGCACTGATTCTGAGAATATCTTCCTCACTATAGTCTCCAAAAGGTAACACCTTTTCAACTATAGGATAACTAGTTGTGATTGTTCCTGTCTTATCAAACAAGAAAGTATCAACTTCCAGATATTTCTCCAGAACATCTCCATCCTTAATCACCATTTCACGGTTCAACCCTTCCTTGATAACTGTCAAATAAGCTACAGGAGTAGAGATTTTCAAAGCGCAGGAGAAATCGACCAATAGGAAAGAAATAGCCTTAGAAAAAGAACCTGTCAATAGGTAAGTCAGCCCAGCCCCCAAGAAATTATATTTGACGACTTTATCCGCCATCTTGATGAAATAGCGTTGTTTCGTTTTCTTGTTTTCTTCAGATTTCTTCATCAACTTAATCAGCTGTAAAATACGGCTGTTCATCTGATTATCTGTTACACGAATGCGTAACTCTCCAGTTTCTAATACTGTATTTGCACAAACCAAATCAGACTCTCTTTTTTCAACTGGAAAACTCTCTCCTGTCAAGGAACTTTCGTTGACCATACCTAAACCTGAAACTACTTGTCCATCAAACAGAATTTCATTTCCTTGAGATAAGATCAAGACATCTCCTATTTGAACATCGGAACTCTTGATACTAACAACCGTATCGCCCTGTACTAGGAATACATCGCTCTCTTTTGCAAGAAGACTCTGTTCTAAATCTGTTGCAGTTTTTTTCAAGGACCATTGATCTAAATGATTCCCCAAATCAAGCATAAACATGATATTGCTAGCTGTCTTGGATTGGTTCATAAACAAAGACAATAAAATAGCCGAACAGTCCAAGACTTCCATCGTTAGTTCCTTACGCGCTAGTGTTTGATAGGCTTCTCTAATATAACCCAAAGCCTGATAACAAGTCCATATATAGCGAATAGGATACGGCACAAAACTACGAAAAAGTACACGCTTAACCGCTGCACCTGAAACAATAGAATAAGCACTCTCTTCTCTACGAATGGGAAGAGTCATCAACTCAGAAACTTTCCCTTTATCAATTCTTTTTAAAAAGGCTTCTGCATTATCTAATACAGAAAAGCCTTCTTTTATGCGTAGAGTAAAGTGCTGTTGATCCATGTAAAACTGGATAGACTCAATCCCCTTTTCATCTCTCGCCAAGGAACGAAGATAGTCTTGAATATCCAAGGTAAGTGAAAAAGAAGATGATAGTCGGATATGTTGGTATCCTCTATGTAGCACTTTAAAAGACATATTATTCACCTATAAGGCTATCTAATTGCTCTTCTTTTTTCTCTTGCTCGTACAAATATTTGGCATCTTGCAAGACATCGTCTCCATGTTGCTTCACAACAGAAACAGATGCATCTAGCTCGTCTTTCAACTTGTAAGCCTTAGCCAAAGCTTTAGAATAACCTTTTTTAGCTTCCTTACTTGCTAAGATTTTCAAACCAAGGGTACCAAATGCGACACCACCCAAAAATAATGAAGATTTTTTCGCAACTTTTGCAACGGTTAATACTTCTTTTAACATACTTATTTCCTCCTTATCATTATTATATAGCAATTTAGATATAAAAGCAATTTCATTCTATAAATTGGAGAATTAGTTTTATTTCTACTGAATCTCCCATCTACTTATTCCTAAAGTTGCTTTCATTTGCCTCTTTTGATACACTTAAACTATGAATACAAATCTCAAGCCCAAACTTCAGCGTTTTGCTTCTGCGACTGCCTTTGCCTGTCCTATCTGTCAAGAAAATCTGACTCTGTTAGAGACTAATTTCAAGTGCTGCAACCGTCATTCTTTTGACTTGGCGAAATTTGGCTATGTCAATCTAGCACCTCAAATCAAGCAATCTGCTAACTATGACAAGGAAAATTTTCAAAACCGTCAACAAATCCTAGAAGCCGGCTTTTACCAAGCTATCTTAGATGCTGTATCTGACTTGCTTGCAAGCTCAAAAACTACCACAACAATTTTGGATATCGGTTGTGGTGAAGGATTCTATTCTCGCAAACTACAAGAAAGTCACTCTGAAAAAACTTTCTATGCCTTTGACATCTCCAAAGATTCAGTCCAAATCGCTGCTAAAAGTGAACCCAACTGGGCAGTCAATTGGTTCGTTGGCGACTTGGCACGACTTCCTATAAAAGACGCTAACATGGATATTCTGCTTGATATCTTCTCACCTGCCAACTATGGAGAATTTCGTCGCGTTTTATCCAAAGACGGTATCTTGATAAAGGTTATCCCAACTGAAAATCACCTCAAAGAAATCCGTCAAAGAGTACAGGACCAGCTGACAAACAAGGAGTATTCTAACCAAGATATCAAGGAGCATTTCCAGGAACACTTTACCATCCTATCTAGTCAAACTGCCTCTCTGACTAAGACTATCACAGCAGAACAACTCCAAGCCCTACTCAGTATGACTCCTCTCCTCTTTCACGTTGACCAGAGCAAAATTGACTGGAGCAAACTGACAGAGATTACCATCGAAGCAGAGATTTTGGTTGGGAAAGCATTCTAATACTCTTCAAACCACGTCAACGTCGCCTTGCCGTACGTATGGTTACTGACTTCGTCAGTTTCATCTACAACCTCAAAACCATGTTTTGAGCTGACTTCGTCAGTTTTATCTGCAACCTCAAAGCTGTACTTTGAGCAACCTACGGCTAGTTTACTCTTTGATTTTCATTGAGTATAAACTAGACTTCGCAAAAGTAGAAAACTTACCGAAAATCTTCAATATGACAAAAACGTATAAGAACAGGTACACAAACCTTAATCTTATGCGTTTTGTTATAGTTTCCATACACATTAAGGGGAAATAGTTGAAATCAGTTCTCTTAATAACCATTGAATACCATATACTACATTTACCCCAAATATGATATAGGCCGTATAAATCAAGTATTTCGATTTTTCCCGCCTCAAAGAATAGATCTTATACAAAATAAATAAATTTAAAATAATAAATAATAGAGACAAAATCTTCCTCCAAAATCAATCCTAAAAGTACACAGTCAAGCATAGCTCTAATCTTTATTTTCGATTCGATATAACAAACTTATCAATGAATAGTAAGTGATATAAGGCCAGTACCAGACCCCAAACGCTACCACGAAAAGAGAATTCTTGATGATTGAGAGTAAACAAATCATGGTTACCAATATAGAGGCAGGTCAAAATAACAAATAAAATCCAAAATAAATCCGTCCATTTATATTTTGAAAAATATTTTTTTAACATAATAGCATATTTTTTTGACTATAATAACAGTATATGATAAAATGTAAGCAGATACAAATAAAAAGGAGAAAAGCTCATGAACAAATTAATGAAATTTATTTCGGTTTTTTTGACGTCAATTGTGTTAATTGTATCAGCGATTCCAAGTGTTTCAGCTGTATACGCTTCTGAACAAGTATCACAAATTGAAACAAATATGGAACTTCAACCTGTCACTTCTCTAACAGAAGAACAAATCAATACACTTGCAAACGAAATCCAATCTTTTCATCCAGACGTCTCACAACAATGGATCAAAGAAGTAATTAACCGACAATTACAAGGCGATTATACAATCCCACCTACATACTCTCCATTTAGAGCAGCTTGGCAAGGTATTACAGTTAATCAAATGGGTGCTCTATTAGATACTGCAATAGCTTTAGCATTAGGAGGAACTACTGCAGGCCTTGCAAATCTAATTAAAGTAAAAGGAAAACATGCAGCAAAAAGTGCTATTCGTTCAGCAATTTCTAGATATCTAGTTAGTTGGTTTGTAAATGATGTTGCTTTAGAATTCGCTATGAATTTATTATCATCGGGGACTTATTTAGCACAATTATGGGATAAAAATGATGCCATTCCTAACAACGGAAGGATTAACTTTTAATCATGAGATATACAATAAAATTAATTGGGTATAACGTATTTTCGTTGTTTATATTCTTTATCTTATCAATGTTGTTTAAAGTTCCCTTTAGGTGGTGGATCAGCATTGCAATGACGACTTCGTCGTACATTGTATATAATTACTTAAAGAAAAAGAGAGAAAAGGAATGATCTTATACCAGATCATTCCTTTTCTGCTTTCTGTAAATCCCTCGGAGTGTGTTTGGCGCTTTGATACGAAGTGTCAAAGCTGTATAAACGTTACTATTTCCAAAAAAGTAACAGAAAATTCCTGCTTTGTAGGACTGCTTTGGGTGAGTAATAAACATGTCGACTCACCCTATCTCCTGATGGCGAAAAGAATTTAGCAATGGTGCAAGTTGTTCTGAACTCGAGAAAAAACATGCCGAAATCGAAGAAAAGCGTGCAGAACTTGAAGCGAAGAAGCAAGAAATGTTGAAGCGCTTGGATAAATAGAATTTAGAAAACAGAAAAAACTAAAAAGAATGTAGGGTTTATTTCCCTACATTCTTAAAATAACTTAGTACATAAATGACAATGCTGCCACTGCCGTCAATATTGCAAAAACTATTTTCCAAATTTTTTTATTTTTTCCAAAAATCTTATCAGGTAACAAGCTTATTACAAGAAAGGTAATAAACAACACCAATTTAAGTGTGTATATCATAAAAACACCTTCTTTCCTACAATTATATTATAATACTTTATGTAAGCGAATACAAGAGGTATGAGGTAATCAACTACGAAAAAATATAAGGCTGAGGACAGTAAAAACCAGCATTTAAAGCCTTCACTGTATCTAGGATTTCCCTATTTTTAGACAAGATTGACCCAAATCTACATCATTAAAAAAGCGAATTTCAATCGAAACTCGCTTTTTTACAAGATGTATTAGTATAAATTTGTATCTTATACTCAATGAAAATCAAAGAGCAAACTAGGAAGCTAGCCGCAGGTTGCTCAAAGCACCGCTTTGAGGTTGCAGATAAAGCTGACGTGGTTTGAAGAGATTTTCGAAGAGTATTAGTTCAAGTGCCAGATGTCTTCGTTATACTGAGCGATTGTACGGTCAGATGAGAAGAATCCTGCTTTAGAAATGTTAACGATGACTTTATCCAACCATGCGTCACGGTCTTCGTAGTCAGCAAGCATTTGCTCTTTGACTTTGATGTAGTCTTCCAAGTCAAGAAGAGTCATGAACCAGTCTTTGTTGATCAATTCATTGTAAAGACGTTCCAAGCGCTCTTTGTTTCCAGCTGCAAGAACTGCATCACTAACGATGAAGTCAACCAATGGTTTGATAGCTTCACGAGCGTAGAATTCGCTTGATTTGTAAGCTGCTTTTGCGTAAAGGTCGATAACAGTTTCTGAATCTTCACCGAAGATGTAGATGTTTTCTTCTCCAACCAACTCAGCGATTTCCACGTTAGCACCGTCCATAGTACCAAGTGTCAAAGCTCCGTTCAACATGAATTTCATGTTACCAGTACCTGAAGCTTCTTTAGAAGCAAGTGAGATTTGTTCTGAGATATCACATGCTGGGATAAGGAAGCTTGCTGCGGTAACGTTGTAGTTTTCAACCATAACTACTTGCAAGTGTGGAGCTACTGCTGGATCGTTAGCAATAACTTCTGACATGCAAAGGATCAAGTGAATGATATCTTGAGCGATTGTGTAGGCTGGAGCTGCTTTACCACCAAAGAAGATTGTGATTGGACGAGCAGGGATGTTACCAGCTTTGATGTCAAGGTATTTGTGGATCACGTACAAAGCGTTCATTTGTTGGCGTTTGTACTCGTGAAGACGTTTGATTTGGATATCAAAGATAGAATTTGGATTGATTTCCACACCTTGGTGTTCTTTCAAGTGACGAGCCAATTTACGTTTGTTGTGAGCCTTGATGCTTTCCAATTTTTCTTTGACAGCTGCTTTGTCTTCATAAGACAACAGTTTTTCAAGCTCATCTGCTTCATGGTGCCAACCATCTCCAAGAATCTCATCCAAGTAGTGAGACAATCTTGGGTTAGCATGCATAAGCCAACGACGGAAAGTGATACCGTTTGTTTTGTTGTTGAACTTTTCTGGGTAAAGGTCGTAGAAGGCTTTCAACTCAGAATTTTTCAAGATTTCAGTATGGAGTGCTGCAACCCCGTTAACACTGTATCCGTAGTGGATATCCATGTGAGCCATGTGAACACGTCCGCTCTCATCGATGATTTGAACAGCTGGATCTTTGTACTCTGCCTTCACACGACGGTCCAATTCTTCGATGATTGGTACCAAGTGAGGAACCACTTCTTGCAAGAATTCAAGAGGCCATTTTTCAAGCGCTTCAGCAAGGATTGTGTGGTTAGTGTAGGCAGTCATACTACGAACAATTGAGATTGCTTCGTCAAGCTCGATACCACGTGCAGTCAAAAGACGAATCAATTCAGGAATCACCATTGATGGGTGAGTATCGTTGATTTGGACAACTGCGTAGTCAGCAAGGTCATGCAAGTTGCTTCCTTTTTCGATTGCTTCGTCGATGATCAATTGCGCACCGTTTGAAACCATGAAGTATTGTTGGAAGATACGGAGCAATTCACCTTGACGGTCACTATCATCTGGGTAAAGGAAGAGAGTCAAGTTGCGAGCGATATCTGTCTTGTCAAAGTTGATACCATCTTTAATAATAGAAGAATCAACTGAATCCAAGTCAAACAAACGCAAGCGGTTTTTAGTCGCTGTTTCATAACCAGTAACATCAATATCGTAAAGAGTTGATGTCAAAGTAAAGTCTGCAAATGGTACTTTGTAGCTACGGCTTGAGCGAACCAACCAGTTTTGCTCTGTCAACCATGCATTTGGAATTGTTTCTTGTTGGTTGTTTTTAAGAACTTGTTGGAAAAGACCAAAGTGGTAGTTAAGACCAACACCGTCACCATTCAAACCAAGAGTAGCAATTGAGTCGATAAAGCAGGCAGCCAAACGTCCCAAACCACCATTACCAAGAGATGGTTCCAATTCAACTTCTTCAACTTCGATCAAGTCTTTACCTGCAGCTGCAAGTTCTTTTTTAACATCGTCGTAAAGACCAAGGTTAATCAAGTTGTTTGACAAGAGTTTACCAATCAAGAACTCAGCTGAGATGTAGTAAACTTTTTTCTTACCAGTGTTGACTGGTTTTTGGCTGCTTGCAAGCTTGCTGTAGTTAAGAAGAGCAAGGTAAAGCTCTTCATTGCTACATTCTGCAATGGTTTTATTGTAACGATTTTGTACAAATTCTTGTAGTGATAACATGTTTAGTTGTCTCCTGATTATTGTCTTATTTCTTTAAATCTACCAAATTTTCATTAATTCGGCGATAAATTGTTGTCAAGTCAAGCAAACCTTCCTCGACAGCTGGTGTCAATTGATCTTCAGTCATACGCCAAGACCAGTTTCCACCAAGGGTAGATGGGAAGTTCATACGAGCTGCCTCATCCAATTCTAGTAAATCTTGCATAGTTGCAATTGCCATAAAGCTAACTGATGAAAATACTGTACGAAGCATAGCGTGTACCACTGTTTCGTATTCTTTACGGTTCGTGTAACGAGCCATGTACTCACGAGTCGCATCATCAATCTCATTACGGTACCAACCAAGAACCGTATTGTTATCGTGTGTTCCTGTGTACATAACTGAGTTAGCAGGTGCCAAGTGTGGGCTATCAATGCTTTCGTCTTCTGGGTTGAAGGCAAATTGAAGAATCTTCATTCCTGGGAAGCCAGTACGTTCACGCAATTCGATCACTTCATCTGTCATGAAGCCAAGGTCTTCTGCGATGATGTTTAGCTCACCAAGGTCTTCCTTAACGGCTGCAAAAAGTTTGTAGCCTGGACCTTTCACCCACTCACCAGGTGCTGCTGTATCGGAACCAGCAGGGATTTCCCAGTAAGATTCGAAGCCACGGAAGTGGTCGATACGAACGATATCGTAGATTTTGAAGCTTTCACGCAAGCGTTCAATCCACCATTTGTAGCCGTCTTTGTCCATTGCTTCCCAGTCATAGATTGGATTACCCCAAAGCTGACCAGTTACAGAAAACTCATCTGGTGGGCATCCTGCGATACAAGTAGCCTTACCATTGACATCTGTTTTGAAGAGATGTGGATTTGCCCACATATCACTTGAATCTTCCGCTACGTAGATTGGCATGTCCCCAACAATTTCGATGTGGTTGTCGTTAGCGTAAGCTTTCAATTTCAACCATTGTTGGAAGAAGAAGTATTGAGTCACACGGTGGTAAACCAACTTGTCTGCCAATTGCTCACGATAGCTTTCAAGTGCTGAAGCTTTACGAGCACGAGCATCTGCATCTGGCCATTCAGTCCAAGCAAGATTGTCAAAATGCTCTTTGATAGCCATATACTCAGCAAAGAGCTCAAGCCATGATTGGTTGTCTTGAGCAAATTTCTCAAAATCTTTAACATCTCCGACTTCAAAGAAACGTTTCACCGCTTTTTCTAAAAGAGGACGACGTGCATAGTAGATTTTAGCATAGTCAACTTCAGACGCATCGCTACCAAAGTCAACTCCTTCAAGGTCACTTGCTTCCAACAAACCTTGCTCCACCAAGATATCTAAATCGATAAAATGAGTGTTTCCTGCGAAGGCTGAGAAAGATTGGTAAGGAGAATCCCCGTAACTAGTTGCTCCTAATGGAAGGATTTGCCAGTAACGTTGTTTTGTACGGACCAAGAAATCAACGAAGTCGTAAGCACTTTGACCAAATGATCCGATTCCGTAAGCTCCTGGAAGAGAAGAGATGTGCATCAACACACCACTTTGACGTTTTTTCATAATAGCACCTCGTGTGTTAAAATAATGGAACGTTGCGTATTTTGCAGACGCAAACGTTTGCGTTACTTATAAGTATACTCCTTTTCAAGCATAATTGCAAGCGTTTTTAAAAAACTTTTTTGATTATTTTTAAGGAGACTAACTCATTTTAGCAAAGATAACTTAAAACTATCTAATCCTAAAGTTTGACTCTCACGAGACAGTCTACAAAGTACAAAACCTCCTTAGGGAGCTTGAATTTATATGCAACAAAGCACAAACGTCTATAGAAAATAGATAGGGATTAGAAACAGGGAGGTAGCCCCTCCTGATTTCCCTCTTTAGACAGATTCCATATATTTTTATTAAAAATACTGTATTCTTATCTATTTCATACTTTTCTTCTATTAAAATGCAAAATTATGCTATCAAATCAAGCTTAAAAATTTTTTAAAATTTTTACAAAAAATACTTGCGACCGTTTTCTATTTGTGCTATACTAAGCTCATAAAGGAAAACGTTTGCGTTTCCTTATCAATAAAACTTGCTAGCTTGCTTTTGGTAGCTTGCGGAAGCAAAACTGCTACACTTGCTAGCTTGCTTTTGGTAGCTTGCGGAAGCAAAACTGCTGATAAGCCTGCTGATTCTGGTTCATCTGAAGTCAAAGAACTCACTGTATATGTAGACGAGGGATATAAGAGCTATATTGAAGAGGTTGCTAAAGCTTATGAAAAAGAAGCTGGAGTAAAAGTCACTCTTAAAACTGGTGATGCTCTAGGAGGTCTTGATAAACTTTCTCTTGACAACCAATCTGGTAATGTCCCTGATGTTATGATGGCTCCATACGACCGTGTAGGTAGCCTTGGTTCTGACGGACAACTTTCAGAAGTGAAATTGAGCGATGGTGCTAAAACAGACGACACAACTAAATCTCTTGTAACAGCTGCTAATGGTAAAGTTTACGGTGCTCCTGCCGTTATCGAGTCACTTGTTATGTACTACAACAAAGACTTGGTGAAAGATGCTCCAAAAACATTTGCTGACTTGGAAAACCTTGCTAAAGATAGCAAATACGCATTCGCTGGTGAAGATGGTAAAACTACTGCCTTCCTAGCTGACTGGACAAACTTCTACTATACATATGGACTTCTTGCCGGTAACGGTGCTTACGTCTTTGGCCAAAACGGTAAAGACGCTAAAGACATCGGTCTTGCAAACGACGGTTCTATCGCAGGTATCAACTACGCTAAATCTTGGTACGAAAAATGGCCTAAAGGTATGCAAGATACAGAAGGTGCTGGAAACTTAATCCAAACTCAATTCCAAGAAGGTAAAACAGCTGCTATCATCGACGGACCTTGGAAAGCTCAAGCCTTTAAAGATGCTAAAGTAAACTACGGAGTTGCAACTATCCCAACTCTTCCAAATGGAAAAGAATATGCTGCATTCGGTGGTGGTAAAGCTTGGGTCATTCCTCAAGCCGTTAAGAACCTTGAAGCTTCTCAAAAATTTGTAGACTTCCTTGTTGCAACTGAACAACAAAAAGTATTATATGATAAGACTAACGAAATCCCAGCTAATACTGAGGCTCGTTCATACGCTGAAGGTAAAAACGATGAGTTGACAACAGCTGTTATCAAACAGTTCAAGAACACTCAACCACTGCCAAACATCTCTCAAATGTCTGCAGTTTGGGATCCAGCGAAAAATATGCTCTTTGATGCTGTAAGTGGTCAAAAAGATGCTAAAACAGCTGCTAACGATGCTGTAACATTGATCAAAGAAACAATCAAACAAAAATTTGGTGAATAAAAAATTTGTTCAAGGGGGGTGGAAATCAAATCCCCCTTTGAATTTATCAATAGAGACACAAATAATTTAGCTTTCTTATAAAAAAGTAGTATCCTATGAAAGGAGTTAATATGGAAAAGCAACAACCTAGTAAAGCAGCCCTGCTGTCTATCATTCCTGGGTTAGGACAGATTTACAATAAACAAAAAGCCAAAGGTTTTATCTTCCTTGGTGTAACCATCGTATTTGTCCTTTACTTCCTAGCACTTGCAACCCCTGAATTGAGCAACCTCATCACTCTTGGTGACAAACCAGGTCGTGATAATTCCCTCTTTATGCTGATTCGTGGTGCCTTCCATCTAATCTTTGTAATCGTTTATGTACTCTTTTATTTCTCAAATATCAAAGATGCACATACGATTGCAAAACGCATTAACAATGGAATTCCAGTTCCACGCACACTCAAAGACATGATCAAAGGGATTTATGAAAATGGCTTCCCTTACCTCTTGATCATTCCATCTTATGTTGCCATGACCTTCGCGATTATCTTCCCAGTTATCGTAACCTTGATGATCGCCTTTACCAACTACGACTTCCAACACTTGCCACCAAACAAGTTGTTGGACTGGGTTGGTTTGACCAACTTTACAAACATTTGGAGCTTGAGTACCTTCCGTTCTGCCTTTGGTTCTGTTCTTTCTTGGACTATCATTTGGGCTTTGGCAGCTTCTACTTTACAAATCGTAATTGGTATCTTCACAGCTATCATTGCCAACCAACCATTTATCAAAGGAAAACGTATCTTTGGTGTTATTTTCCTTCTTCCTTGGGCTGTCCCAGCCTTCATCACTATCTTGACATTCTCAAACATGTTTAACGATAGTGTCGGTGCTATCAACACTCAAGTATTGCCAATCTTGGCTAAATTCCTTCCTTTTCTTGATGGAGCTCTTATTCCTTGGAAAACAGACCCAACTTGGACTAAGATTGCCTTGATTATGATGCAAGGTTGGCTCGGATTCCCATACATCTACGTTTTGACTTTGGGTATCTTGCAATCTATTCCTAACGACCTTTACGAAGCAGCTTATATTGACGGTGCCAACGCTTGGCAAAAATTCCGCAACATCACTTTCCCAATGATTTTGGCTGTTGCGGCACCTACTTTGATTAGCCAATACACCTTCAACTTTAACAACTTCTCTATCATGTACCTCTTCAATGGTGGAGGACCTGGTAGTGTCGGAGGTGGAGCTGGTTCAACCGATATCTTGATCTCATGGATCTACCGTTTGACAACAGGTACATCTCCTCAATACTCAATGGCGGCAGCTGTTACCTTGATTATCTCTATCATTGTCATCTCAATCTCTATGATCGCATTCAAGAAACTACACGCATTTGATATGGAGGACGTCTAAGATGAATAACTCAATTAAACTCAAACGTAGACTGACTCAAAGCCTTACTTACCTTTACCTGATTGGTCTATCAATTGTAATTATCTATCCACTGTTGATTACCATTATGTCAGCCTTTAAAGCAGGTAACGTCTCAGCCTTTAAACTAGATACTAATATCGACCTCAATTTTGATAACTTTAAAGGCCTCTTCACTGAAACCTTGTACGGTACTTGGTACCTCAACACTTTGATTATCGCCTTAATTACCATGGCTGTTCAAACAAGTATCATCGTACTTGCTGGTTATGCTTACAGCCGTTACAACTTCTTGGCTCGTAAACAAAGTTTGGTCTTCTTCTTGATCATCCAAATGGTGCCAACTATGGCCGCTTTGACAGCCTTCTTCGTTATGGCGCTTATGTTGAACGCCCTTAACCACAACTGGTTCCTCATCTTCCTCTACGTTGGTGGTGGTATCCCGATGAATGCTTGGCTCATGAAAGGCTACTTCGATACAGTGCCAATGTCTTTAGACGAATCTGCAAAACTAGACGGTGCAGGACACTTCCGCCGCTTCTGGCAAATTGTTCTTCCACTTGTTCGCCCAATGGTTGCCGTACAAGCTCTCTGGGCCTTCATGGGACCTTTCGGGGACTACATCCTCTCTAGTTTCTTGCTTCGTGAGAAAGAATACTTTACTGTTGCCGTAGGTCTCCAAACCTTCGTTAACAATGCGAAAAACTTGAAGATTGCCTACTTCTCAGCAGGTGCTATCCTCATCGCCCTTCCAATCTGTATTCTCTTCTTCTTCCTACAAAAGAACTTTGTTTCAGGACTTACAAGTGGTGGCGACAAGGGATAATTTATCCCCGCCACCCTTTTTCATTTTATACTCTTCGAAAATCTCTTCAAACCACGTCAGCTTTATCTCCAACCTCAAAGTTGTGCTTTGAGCAACCTGCAGCTAGCTTCCTGGTTTGCACTTTGATTTTCATTGACTATTAGCGATTGTCACTGTAAATAATATCCTTGTAGCAAGCAATTTTTCTCCTAGACTTGAAATAAAGCGCATTTCTCTATATAATAATACTTATATAGAAAACACCTTTTAGAAAGATACCTATGCTTCCATATCCATTTTCCTTTTTTTCAAGTATTTTGGGGTTTCGTAAGCCCCTGTCCAAACGTTTCGGGCTCAACTGGTTTCAACTTCTCTTTACCAGTATCTTCCTTATCAGCTTGTCTATGGTACCCATTGCTATCCAAAACAGCTCCCAGGAGACCTATCCGCTAGAAACTTTTATCGATAATGTCTATGAACCTCTGACAAATGAGGTTGTCCAGGATCTCTCTGAACATGCTACAATTGTCGATGGCACATTAACTTATACTGGAACAGTTAGTCAAGCCTCTTCTGTTGTGATTGGTCCAAGTCAAATCAAGGAATTACCTAAGAACTTGCAACTGCATTTCGATACAAATGAGCTAGTCATCAGCAAGGAAAGCAAGGAACTGACCCGCATCTCTTACCGAGCCATTCAGACTGAGAGTTTCAAAAGCAAAGACAGCTTGACCCAAGCAATTTCTAAAGACTGGTACCAACAAAATCGTGTCTATATCAGCCTCTTCCTAGTTCTCGGTGCGAGCTTCCTCTTTGGTTTGAATTTCTTTATCGTCTCTCTAGGAGCTAGTCTTCTCCTTTATATCACTAAGAAATCACGCCTCTTTTCATTTAGAACCTTTAAAGAGTGCTATCACTTTATCTTGAACTGTTTAGGATTGCCGACTCTGATTACACTTATTTTGGGATTATTTGGCCAAAATATGACAACCCTGATTACTGTACAAAATATTCTTTTTGTTCTGTATCTGGTCACTATCTTTTATAAAACACATTTCCGTGATCCAAATTACCATAAATAGGAGATTTTTATGCCCGTTACGATTAAAGACGTGGCCAAGGCTGCTGGTGTTTCGCCTTCAACCGTAACCCGTGTTATTCAAAATAAATCAACCATTAGCGACGAAACAAAAAAACGCGTTCGCAAAGCTATGAAGGAACTCAACTACCACCCAAACCTCAACGCTCGTAGCTTGGTAAGCAGCTATACTCAGGTTATCGGATTAGTTCTTCCTGATGACTCAGACGCCTTCTACCAGAATCCTTTCTTTCCATCGGTTCTACGTGGCATCTCTCAAGTCGCATCTGAAAACCACTATGCCATTCAGATAGCAACAGGGAAAGATGAGAAGGAGCGTCTCAACGCTATTTCACAAATGGTCTACGGCAAGCGTGTAGATGGGCTAATCTTTCTCTATGCCCAAGAAGAAGACCCTCTCGTAAAACTCGTCGCAGAAGAACAGTTCCCCTTCCTTATCTTAGGTAAATCTCTATCTCCTTTCATCCCACTTGTCGACAACGACAATGTTCAAGCTGGTTTTGATGCGACTGAATATTTCATCAAAAAAGGCTGCAAACGCATTGCCTTTATCGGAGGAAGTAAAAAGCTCTTCGTGACCAAAGACCGTTTAACAGGCTATGAACAGGCGCTTAAACATTACAAACTTACCACTGACAACAATCGCATCTACTTTGCCGACGAGTTTCTGGAAGAAAAGGGCTATAAATTTAGCAAGCGATTATTCAAGCACGATCCACAAATTGATGCTATCATCACAACCGATAGCCTCCTAGCTGAAGGTGTTTGTAACTATATTGCCAAACACCAGCTGGATGTCCCTGTTCTCAGCTTTGACTCGGTTAATCCCAAGCTCAACTTGGCAGCCTATGTCGATATCAATAGTTTAGAGCTTGGTCGTGTTTCCCTTGAAACTATTCTCCAGATTATTAATGATAATAAAAACAATAAACAAATTTGTTACCGTCAATTGATCGCCCACAAAATTATCGAAAAATAAGAGACTGGACAAAAAGTCGTTAAAAGCAAAAACGCATACTATCAGGTATTGAAAAAACTTGATACTATGCGTTTTAATGTGGGAAGATTTACTTCCTTTTCTACTGAAATTGAGTCTTTTCCCAAGATCTTTTTATACTCAATGAAAATCAAAGTGCAAACTAGGAAGCTAGCCGCAGGTTGCTCAAAACACTGTTTTGAGGTTGTGGATAGAACTGACGAAGTCAACTCAAAACATGGTTTTGAGGTTGTAGATGAAACTGACGGAGTCAGCTCAAAACATGGTTTTGAGGTTGTAGATGAAACTGACGGAGTCAGCTCAAAACATGGTTTTGAGGTTGTAGATGAAACTGACGGAGTCAGTAACCATATATACGGTAAGGCGACGCTGACGTGGTTTGAAGAGATTTTCGAAGAGTATTAATCACTAATTATCTATCTCAACAAATCTTCCTAGAATATGAACATTTTCCGAGACAGAGACAAAGGAGCTTGGATCCACTTGTGTCATAATCTGTTTAAATTCATTAAACTCTGCACGTGTAATGACAGTGATTAAAACTGCCTTTCTCTCGTGATTATAGGTTCCTTCTGCATCATGGATCATGGTTGCTCCGCGGTGCAATTTTTTATGGATTTTTTCAATTACCTTCTCTGGATGATTTGTCACAATCATGGCCTGCATACGCTTTTGCTTAGTAAAGACTGCGTCTGTCACACGACTAGAGACAAAGATGGTAATCATAGAATAAAGAGCGTATTTCCAACCAAAGGTCAAACCTGCTATCAGCATGATAGTTCCATTTACCAAGAAAGAAATACTACCGACATTCTTACCCGTTTTCTTGCGAATAGTCAGGCTGACGATATCCGTCCCACCACTGGAGATATTGTTTCGAAGAGCAAAACCAATCCCCAAACCCATAACAACACCCCCAAAAAGGGCATTGATAATGGGATCCTCCGTCAAGGTTGCCACAGGGACAAACTGGATAAAGAAGGAACTCATAGATACCGTGATAAAGGTAAAGACGGTGAACTTATGGCCAATCTGATACCAAGCTAAGACCATCAAAGGGAAGTTAATGGCGTAGAAGCTTAGCGAAATCGGAATATGAAAACCAAACCAGTGATTACTCAAGGCAGAGATAATCTGTGCCAGACCTGTTGCACCACTCGAATACACATGCCCTGGTTGGAAAAAGAAATTAACTGCTACTGCTGATAAAAAACCATAGACCAGAGAGGCCGAAATCTTCTCATCATACTTTTCTCGAGAGATACTTTGTAAGACACGTAAAATTTTTATCTGATAAGCAAAGCGGCGCAGATAATAGCGCCACCGCTTAATTCGTTTTGTTTGTTTCATCTTCTTCTACTTGTAAGCTGAGTTCCTCTAGTTGTTTGAGAGCGACTGTTGATGGAGCTTGTGTCATTGGGTCAGTTGCCTTGTTGTTCTTAGGAAAGGCAATGACTTCACGGATATTTTCTTCTCCAGCAAGCAACATGACAAAACGGTCAAGCCCGATAGCCAAACCACCGTGTGGTGGGAAACCATAGTCCATGGCTTCAAGAAGGAAACCAAACTGGTCATTGGCTTCTTCAGCTGAGAAACCAAGAGCCTTGAACATGCGTTCTTGAAGGTCTTTTTGGTTGATACGAAGGCTACCACCACCAAGCTCATAACCGTTCAAGACGATATCGTAAGCAATGGCACGAACCTTAGCCAAATCACCTTCTAATTCGTGAGCAGTTTCTTCCTGTGGAAGGGTGAAAGGATGGTGGGCGCTCATGTAGCGGCCTTCTTCTTCAGACCATTCAAACATCGGCCAGTCAACCACCCAAAGGAAGTTGAACTTATCATTATCAATCAAGCCAAGCTCTTTAGCAATACGTCCACGAAGGGCACCCAGTGTTGCATTAGCCACTTCAAGCGTATCCGCCACAAAGAGAACCAAGTCCTTATCTTCAAGAGCAAGCGCTGTTGTCAATTCTTCTTGGATACCAGTCAAGAACTTGGCAACTGGTCCGTTTAATTCTCCATCAACCACCTTGACCCAAGCAAGACCTTTGGCACCATACTGTTTGGCTACTTCCGTCATCTTGTCGATGTCTTTACGTGAATAGTTGTCCGCAGCTCCTTTGACCACAATCGCTTTTACAGCAGGTGCTTCTGAAAAGACTTTAAAGTCTACACCTTTGACCACTTCTGTCAAGTCCTGAAGCAACATGTCAAAACGAGTATCTGGCTTGTCAGAACCGTAAAGAGCCATAGCATCATCGTATTTCATACGAGGGAACGGTAGCGTTACTTCGATGCCTTTTGTTTCCTTCATCACGCGCGCGATCAAGCCTTCTGTAATATCTTGGATTTCTTGCTCAGTAAGGAAGGACGTTTCCAAGTCGACCTGAGTAAATTCAGGCTGGCGGTCTCCACGCAAGTCTTCGTCACGGAAACATTTAACGATTTGGTAGTAACGGTCAAAACCAGCATTCATCAAGAGCTGTTTCGTGATTTGTGGACTTTGAGGAAGAGCGTAAAAATGCCCCTTATTAACACGAGACGGCACTAAATAATCACGCGCCCCTTCAGGCGTTGACTTAGAAAGGAATGGTGTCTCCACGTCGATAAACTCCAACTCATCCAAGTAGTTGCGGATAGAGTGGGTCACCTTGGCACGAAGTTTAAGATTTTCCAACATTTCTGGACGACGAAGGTCAAGGTAACGGTAACGCAAACGTGTATCGTCATTTGCCTCAATGCCATCCTTAATCTCAAATGGTGTTGTCTTAGCTATGTTAAGCACAATAAGAGCTGTCACGTTTAACTCAACTGCACCAGTTGGCAACTTATCATTGGCTTGCTCACGCGCAGCGACCTGACCAGTCACCTCAATAACAAATTCGCTACGAAGGCTTTCAGCTGTTGCCATAACCTCTGCAGATACTTTTTCAGGGTTGATAACCAACTGCATGATTCCTTCACGGTCACGAAGATCGATAAAGATCAAACCACCAAGGTCACGACGACGGCCAACCCATCCTTTCAAGGTTATTTCTTGTCCGATGTGTTCCTCACGAACACGACCAGCATACATACTACGTTTCATTATTTCTCTCCTCTTTTATTCTGTTACTATTTTACCATAAAAGCGCAGGCTCTTCATGAAAATCATCAGAAAAGTTTGCCAGTCTTTAAAAGTCAAGTGAAAGCCCTAAAAATTAGCGCTAATGCTCTTCGAAAATCTCTTCAAACCACGTCAGCGTCGCCTTACCGTATGTATGGTTACTGACTTCGTCAGTTTCATCTACAATCTCAAAACCATGTTTTGAGCTGACTTCGTCAGTTTCATCCACAACCTCAAAACAGTGTTTTGAGCAACCTGCGGTTAGCTTCCTAGTTTGCTCTTTGATTTTCATTGAGTATAATACAAAAATCCGATGAACTTCACCGGACTCTTTTATTTTGAATTTTTGCCTGCTTTACGCTTTTCAGCGATTTCGGCTGCCTTTCGAGGCAAGACAATTTCCGTTATGTAAGCCGTCCCAAAACGCAGTACACCTGCAATAGGAGCAAAGACAACTGCTAGATAGTTATAGAAGAAATCGCCTTTGAAGGCATAAGCTAGCGCTCCAATGATGAAAAATAGAACGACTGCCTGAATCACTGCTAATAAAATTACTCGTTTCATGTGACCTCCTGACTCTATTATAGCATGAGAATCATCAAAAAGCCGACTAAATTATTCAAAGCGTGAAGAGAAATACTGTAGACCAGACCTTTTCTGCTAATGTAAGCCAAACCCAAACTAAAACCAAGGCTAAAATAGACAAAAAATTGTTGCACATCACCTGGAAAATGAATCAAGGCAAATAGAAGACTAGATACCAGAAGAAAAATCAGGGTTCGTTTACTATTGTCCTGCTTAGGAAAGAGATAGCGTGCTAACATCCCTCTAAAAACAATCTCTTCCGTCAAAGGAGCAAAAATAACCACAGCAAAGAATGAGAAAAGTGATTGAGACAAGGTCAAGTCTGTCGCTATTTGTTGATTTACTGAAGGATCATCTGGCAAGAAAAATTGAACGACCAGAGATAAGAACCAAACCAAGGCAGGAAGCCAAATAAATCGGTTAAAGCCGCTCTTCTCAATATAAACAGGAGCTTTCTGATACCATTTGTAAATGCCGTACACATATACTCCAGCCAAGACCACATAGAGTAGAGTAACAGCATAGGGTGAAGCGCCTAAAGCAAGCGACGCAGTCGCGAGCCCCTGAATAAAGCCATAGATAAAGAAAAAGGATAGAAGGGCTAGAAGAAACCAGCCAAGGTTTTTAAGTAGTTTCATAGATAACTCCTTTATTTGAAATAACGTTTTACCATAGGTAACTGCATCACATTGATATAAACATGGATGGCTCCTACAAGCAAGAAAGCTAGTAACTGAATCTCTCCTGTCAAGAAAGAAATGATAATAAGAAAAATATATAAGGCTGGTAAGACATATTGGTGTAATTGGAATAAAATTCGAAAACTCTGTTCCAAATTAGCCTGACGCTCCCCTTCATCATAAGAATTTATATAGTTCAAGACATCCTTTGGTGTAGCGAAAAATTCCAAATCAAACTGACGAACAATCGCAATGGTTTTAAAAAGAGATTTTTGAGCGACTAAGAATACCACAAAGAGTAAGAAAGAAAGGAAAAATGTTTGAGGGTTTGTATGCAATATAATCACCTCACTTAATGAAATAAAAATAGCCAATGGAATCGCTACACCTGTAATATTAAAAGCAATGGTTCCAAACTCAAGATTCCGATACATTTGCACATAATAGGTTTCATTCAGATCGTCATCCATTTCCTCTTGATACAAGGAATGAAATTTTCTGCTTTTCTTTAAGAAATTGAAAGTCAAAAACATACTAATGAAACCTATCAGTAAACAAATAGCTGATATCCATGGCATCAAGGCTTTTACATCTAAAATAATTTCGTGGGATTCGACACGTGCCTTAAACATCCCTACAAACATGCCCAAGACCCCCCCAAAGACAATAGACATCAAAAATAACAATCTACGTTTCTTTTTCATATTCATTCTCCTTTTTCACTTGCTAGATTTTTGGATTTCTTTTCAATCCATTCAATTACTGGGATGAGAGCAAAGTAGACCCAAACAAATTGGTCGCTTTGATAGGGATTAAACCAGCTTAGGTCCATCCCAATCAGTAGAAATACGCTGACTAATAAAGCTATGACCACTACATAATAAATCACTTTATACTTGTTCATCACTCGTCCTCCTCCAAACGAAATACCGATTCGACTGTTTCGTTGAAAATTTGAGATATTTTCAGGGCAATGATAATGGATGGGGTGTACTCATCCCGTTCTAGTAGGCTAATGGTCTGTCTGGAAACCCCTGCCAGTTTGGCTAGGTCGGTTTGATTGAGACCATCGCGAGCTCGAAGCTCTTTTAGACGATTTTTTAGTTGCACGTTACACACCTACTCTCCGTCAAATTCAACGGTTTGGATATCTTCAATACGTTGCAACTTGAATTTTTCTTTTCCCGTATTATCTACACGTCGTAGCTTTACCCATTCCTCATCAACATCCACAACTTCCCAGTTATCTGGCCCAATATACACTCCCGTTATAATTGGTTTCTTTCCAATCATTTCTTGCAATAATCTCGACATTTCTGCGTTTCCTTTCTCTTTTCGCTCAAGTTTTTTGATTTTATTCTCTAGTTTCTTGATTTTTTTAGAATTATTAGAATAAAAGAAAATAATAAATAGTATAAATACTAGTACCCACATCATAGCTCCTTTCTTCTTTTCTCTTAACTTGCTTACATTGTAACACATCTTTTTCTTTTTGACAAGTATAGCTGTCAAAAAGTTTATGATTTTTGTCATTTTGCAAAAGAAAAAGGTCAGGAGTAAGTTCCTGACCACTTTATCTATCATTAATACTCTTCTAAAATCTCTTCAAACCACGTCAGTTTCATCTACAACCTCAAAACCATGTTTTGAGCAACCTGCGGCTAGCTTCCTAGTTTGCTCTTTGATTTTCATTGAGTATAAAATCCTAGTTTTTCAAAGATTTCTGAGAAGTTTTGGCTGATTGTCTCAAGTGACACTTGCACTTCTTCTCGGGTTTGGTTGTTCTTGACTGTCACTTGTCTGCTTTCGACTTCGCTCTCTCCTAGGGTGATGAGGGTCTTAGCCGCAAAGACATCGGCTGACTTGAACTGAGCTTTGAGCTTACGGTTGAGGTAATCACGCTCTGCTTTGAAACCTTGTTGGCGAAGAGCTTGGACTAGTTCTAGGGCTTTGACATTTGCTCCATCACCCAAGACTGCGATATAGACATCTAGGGCATTTTCGATAGGGAGGGCCACGCCTTGTTTTTCAAGGATGAGAAGCAGGCGCTCTACACCAAGCCCAAAACCAAATCCAGCAGTTTCAGGGCCTCCAAAGTAAGCAACCAAACCATCGTAGCGACCACCCGCACAGACTGTCAAGTCATTGCCCTCAATCTCTGTGATAAACTCGAAAATGGTGTGGTTGTAGTAGTCCAGACCACGCACCATATTGGTATCGATGATGTAATCTACTCCAAGATTTTCCAACATCTGACTCACAGCATCAAAATGAGTTTGGCTTTCTTCATCAAGAAAGTCCAAGATAGACGGCGCATTCTCTACTGCCACCTTGTCTTCTTTTTCCTTAGAGTCCAAGACACGAAGAGGATTTTCCTCCAAGCGACGTTGGCTATCCTTAGACAAGGTCTCCTTGAGCGGTGTCAAATAGTCAATCAAGGCTTGGCGGTAGGCTGCACGGCTCTCAGGATTTCCAAGAGTGTTGAGGTGCAATTTGACACCTTGAATACCGATTTCCTTCAAAAAATGGGCTGCCATAACGATTGTTTCCACATCGGTAGCTGGATTGCTAGAACCAAAACACTCAACACCAATCTGGTGGAATTGGCGCAAGCGCCCTGCCTGTGGACGCTCATAACGGAACATAGGTCCCATGTAGTAGAACTTGCTTGGCTTTTGCACTTCTGGGGCGAAGAGTTTATTTTCCACATAGGCACGGACAACGGGCGCAGTTCCTTCTGGACGGAGGGTAATATGGCGGTCACCCTTGTCATAGAAATCGTACATTTCCTTGGTTACAATATCTGTTGTATCTCCGACAGAGCGGCTGATAACCTCGTAATGCTCGAAAATAGGCGTACGCACTTCTGCGTAGTTGTAGCGCTTGAAAATTTCACGGGCAAAGCCCTCAACGTACTGCCACTTAGCAGACTCAGCAGGTAAAATATCCTGCGTTCCTTTTGGTTTTTGTAATTTCATAGGGAATCCTCTTTAAACTTAATAGTCTTATTTTACCATAAATAGAGGGATTAAAACAGTAAGAAAAAAATTAGGATTTAGATATCATTTTTGAGATTAAGAATTGTCAAAAAAAATAGCTAGCAAGGAAAGACCAACAAATAGCATCCAAGTCAACTGTATATTCCATACGGCTACTAGTGAAAAACAAGCTGTTCCCACAGGTATGGATAAGGTAAACAATAGACCTAAAAAATTACTAGTACGAGCTAGAACCTCTGGAGCTAGATTTTTCATGAGCATGGCACTAATCTTTGGTTGAACTTTACCAGACACATACAGAGTAAAGAAGAGAAATAGCAAACCAAGCACGACTTGATTGAATAAATTAGCCAAACCAACTAGACTAAGCCCTACGGTCGCCCACATCATCAATCTAGGCAAGGACTGCTTCCCAAAATAATCATTGCCCGTAAGGCTACTGATGATGACTGCTACTAAAACACAGAATTGATTGATAAATAGTGCCTCTGTATAAGAAAAATTCAAGAGAGAATGGCTCAAAAAGAAGATATTATAAATTCCACCCAAAGCGCCACCCAAGGAATTAATAAGCAAGACAGCAAAGAGCATAAAACCAAAGTTTTTCTGTCCACTTTTAAGAAAAACGAGACGTAAATTTCGGTAAATTGTTAGGAACTGGTCTTTGATAGAAAGCTTCTCATTTTTTAAGTTTTCACCATCAGCAGATGACATTGACAGGCTCAATTTGCTTTTTCCTAAAAAGAGGATAGTGGCTGATACTAGGAAAAAGCAGGCATTGATTCCCGCAACGAGAGAAAAATTGTTGACCGATAGAGCTAAGAGCCAGACTCCGAAAGCTTGACCACCAATAGCTGAAATATAGGTGATGAACTGTGAAAAAGAATAAGCCTCCATCAGATCATCTTCAGCTACTTTTTCCTTAATAAGAGGCATACGCAGGCCACCTGCAAAATCACTGATGATATCACTAATGACATTGATCAAACACAGGCTAGAAAAGGCAAAGAGACTAGCTTGCTGAACAACTAGGGCTGCTAGAAAAAATAGAACCGCCTGAAACAAACCGCTATAGACCATCCATTTGACCTTGTCCCTCGTGTAATCTGCCCGAATCCCTGCAAAAACTGTAAAGAGGGTCGGAAGAATCATGACAATATTCGCCATAGCAACAGCAAAAGATGCTTGTGACAAGGTCGATGCATAGACGATAAAGACCAGGTTGAAAATCGAAGCACCAAAAGCATTGAAGAAGCGTGATAAAGTCAAAATTCTATAAGCTGGATTTCTAAACAATAGTTTCATAGATAATCTCCCTTCTTGTTCGAACCTCTATATGAAGTATGACTATAGTATAGCACTTAGAAATTTGAGAGGGAGAACTCTTGAATATATGCAACAAATAAAATGAGCAAAAAGAAACGATAGAACTTTTGTAATGACCTGAGAGAGGGCAATAGTTCTATCGCTTCAAATTTTTTCTTGGTTTGCAGATATTCAACATTCGGTCGTATTTCTATAGTATTCGGCAGATTTATTACAGCCAAGCATCTCAAAAATACGGACAGCATCCTCCATCTTTTTCTGGCCTTCCTTGACTCTACCTTGCTTGCTATCAAGGAGACCTTCTGCCCACAGATAAACAATTCGGAAATAGGTCTCATTTTCCTTGTAGAAATGCTCTTCGATAACACGTTTAAAATAATAGGCATTGGTAAATTCTTCACACTCAATACTAGCTAAAAAGCCGTTCAATAGTATAGTATGAAAAAGGTTTCGATTGCCAGACATTTCCATTAGAAAATCAGATTTACGTACCATTTCTCGTACATATCTAGTAAAAAGAGAAACAGATAAAAATGGAGAACTGACTGAAAATAAATTGAGTTCATAGATTCCCCAGATCTCGGTAGAAAACAAATAATCATGAAGGACTTTTCCTTCCTCTGCTGTTAAGTCTACCCTTTCATCTATGCTCTTCATATAAGACTTGATAATAATGGCATTTAGAATATGTTTCTGTTTGTTGTGAGAATGGGCATGCTTTTGATACTCCCTGCGATATAAGTCCTCAAGAGGTGCTATATTCTTTGGTTCCAAGACATCTGTAATTTCTTTTCTCAACTCAGAATCTGTATCATACTGGAAACCTCTCGCCAGAAAGAGGATCTCCTCCACACTGGCAGATATATTTTCCAGAGCAAATAGAAACTTTTCCACCGAAAGCTCACTCTGACCTGTTTCAAAACGGGACAACATAGACGGCGAAAATTGTCCTCCGGTTGCTTGTCTCAGTGAGATATTTCTTGACTCTCGTAATTGTCTAAAGACTTTTCCAATCTGCTCCATAGACTTCCCCTTGATTCCGTATTTTCTTCATTTTATCATATTTTTCAGAAAATTCATCAAAAGCTTGCCAAATTGTCAGAATTATGAGAAAATAGAGGATATTTATCACATGGAGGGACTGCTATGAGAGACGATATCAAAATCAATGACCGTGCTTTGGCCTTGCAAGACCAAATTATCGAAAAACTAGAGAAAGTTTTTGATACAGATGTGGAATTGGATGTTTACAATCTAGGTCTGATTTATGAAATCAATCTGGATGAAACGGGGCTCTGCAAGATTGTCATGACCTTCACCGATACTGCCTGTGATTGCGCCGAAAGCCTGCCTATTGAAATTGTGGCAGGTCTGAAACAAATCGAGGGTATCAAAGATATCAAGGTTGAAGTTACCTGGTCGCCTGCTTGGAAAATCACACGAATCAGTCGCTATGGCCGTATTGCCCTTGGACTACCACCTCGTTAAGCAGGCCAATCACTTTTAAAGATGAAAAAAGCAAGCCGAAAATGGCTTGCTTTTTGATACTCAATGAAAATCAAAGGGCAAACTAGAAAACTAGCCGCAGGTTGCTCAAAACACTGTTTTGAGGTTGTGGATAGAACTGACGAAGTCAGCTCAAAACACTGTTTTGAGGTTGTGGATAGAACTGACGAAGTCAGCTCAAAACACTGTTTTGAGGTTGTGGATAGAACTGACGAAGTCAGCTCAAAACACTGTTTTGAGGTTGTGGATAGAACTGACGAAGTCAGCTCAAAACACTGTTTTGAGGTTGTGGATAGAACTGACGAAGTCAGCTCAAAACACTGTTTTGAGGTTGTGGATAGAACTGACGAAGTCAGCTCAAAACACTGTTTTGAGGTTGTGGATAGAACTGACGAAGTCAGCTCAAAACACTGTTTTGAGGTTGTGGATAGAACTGACGAAGTCAGCTCAAAACACTGTTTTGAGGTTGTGGATAGAACTGACGAAGTCAGCTCAAAACACTGTTTTGAGGTTGTAGATAGAACTGACGAAGTCAGCTCAAAACACTGTTTTGAGGTTGTAGATAGAACTGACGAAGTCAGCTCAAAACACTGTTTTGAGGTTGTGGATAGAACTGACGAAGTCAGCTCAAAACACTGTTTTGAGGTTGTAGATAGAACTGACGAAGTCAGCTCAAAACACTGTTTTGAGGTTGTAGATAGAACTGACGAAGTCAGCTCAAAACACTGTTTTGAGGTTGTAGATAGAACTGACGAAGTCAGCTCAAAACACTGTTTTGAGGTTGTAGATAGAACTGACGAAGTCAGTAACCATACCTACGGCAAGGCGACGTTGACGTGATTTGAAGAGATTTTCGAGTATGAGTTTATTTTTTACCTGACTTGTCCATATTCCAGAAGTCTGTCACGGCTCCGCGTGAAGCAGATGATACGATGTGGGCATATTTACCGAGGACACCACGGCTGTAAAGTGGTGGCAAGGTTGTTTCTGCCTTGCGTTTTTCAAGTTCTTCTTCGGATACGGCCATGGAAATTTCTTTGGTATCTTGGTCAACCGTAACGATATCGCCGGTACGGAGATAGGCAATTGGTCCACCATCCTGAGCTTCAGGAGCGATATGTCCAACAACCAGACCATAAGTACCACCAGAGAAACGTCCGTCCGTCAAGAGGGCCACCTTATCTCCCTGACCTTTACCAACAATCATTGAAGAAAGTGACAGCATCTCAGGCATACCAGGACCACCTTTAGGTCCAACAAAACGAACAACGACTACATCGCCATCAACGATTTCATCTGTCAGAACGGCCTGAATCGCATCTTCTTCTGAGTCAAAGACCTTAGCTGGCCCAACGTGACGACGCACTTTAACACCTGATACCTTGGCAACTGCACCGTCAGGAGCAAGGTTCCCGTTCAAGATGATAAGCGGACCATCCGCACGTTTTGGATTTTCAAGTGGCATGATAACTTTTTGGCCTGGAGTCAAGTCTGCAAAGTCAGCCAAGTTTTCAGCTACAGTCTTACCAGTACATGTGATGCGATCTCCGTGAAGGAAACCATTTGCCAACAAGTACTTCATAACCGCAGGGACACCACCGACTTCGTAGAGGTCTTGGAAGACATACTGACCAGATGGTTTCAAGTCGGCCAAGTGAGGCACACGTTCTTGAATCGTATTGAAGTCCTCAAGTGACAAGTCAACATTTGCGGCATGGGCAATGGCGAGCAAGTGAAGAGTGGCGTTTGTAGAACCACCGAGAGCCATCGTTACAGTGATAGCATCTTCAAAGGCTTCACGAGTCAAGATATCTGATGGTTTGAGACCAAGTTCCAACATCTTAACAACAGCACGTCCTGCTGCTTCGATATCTTCTTTCTTATCAGCTGATTCAGCTGGGTGAGAGGATGACCCTGGCAAACTCATCCCTAGAACTTCGATAGCAGTTGCCATGGTATTAGCAGTATACATACCACCACAACCACCAGGGCCAGGGCAGGCATTACATTCAAGACGTTTCACGTCCTCAGCTGTCATGTCACCGTGGTTCCATTTTCCGATACCTTCAAAGACAGAAACCAAGTCGATATCTTTACCATCAAGATTTCCCGGTGCAATAGTTCCACCATAGGCGAAAATGGCTGGGATATCCATGTTGGCAATAGCAATCATAGATCCAGGCATGTTCTTGTCACAGCCACCGATAGCGACAAAGGCATCGACGTTGTGACCACTCATAGCCGCCTCGATGGAGTCCGCGATAATGTCACGAGATGTTAGAGAGAAACGCATACCAGGCGTTCCCATAGCGATCCCGTCTGCTACGGTAATGGTTCCAAACTGTACAGGCCAAGCGCCTGCAGATTTGACACCTTCTTTAGCCAGTTTCCCGAAATCATGCAAGTGAATGTTACATGGTGTATTTTCTGCCCAAGTCGAAATCACTCCCACAATCGGTGTTTCAAAGTCCTTATCTGTCATACCAGTCGCACGAAGCATAGCACGGTTAGGTGATTTAACCATGCTGTCATAAATGCTACTGCGGTGACGTTTATCTAATTCAGTCATCTTATCCCTCCCATTTCAGTTTTTACTATTATAGCACAATTTAAAGGCAATGAACAGAATAAAATTCTTGAATTTTCAGAAAATTCTATACGCATGTGAAATATTTAAAATTAAAAACAACAAAGCGGATTAGTGCACTTTCTGATGACCAGAATATGCTTTTTAATCCGCTTTCTTTAAATAACGTACTGTAATTTTTACAGAAATTCTTTCAAATAAGTGTATTTAACATCTATCTTGCATTATAAATTTCTAGAACCTTCTCTTTTATATTCGATTCACTCAAACCATACTCATTAAGAAGATAATCCATTTTCCCTACTTGACCAAATCTTTCTTGAACACCCATCCGATGAATTTTTGTTATTCCATCATCAGAGAATAATTCACATACAGCACTGCCAATTCCACCTATCTGATTGTGGTTTTCTACAGTAAATATAGTTTTTCCACTTAACATTGTTTTTATCTGTTCTGGTATCGGTTTGATTCTAAATAAATCTATCACACCTACTGAATAACCTAATTTAGACAGTTCATCTGCAACTCGAATACTTGGAGCAACCATTATGCCAGAAGCAACGATTACAACATCTTCACCATGCCTTAACTCAATGTAGCCTTTAGAAAAATCTTCTCCACCTTGATACACAGGAACTGGAGCTTTTCTAATTGTTCGAATATATTTTAGTCCTTTTAAGTCTAATGTCTGGTTCAATATTTCACGAAATTGGATATCATCAGTTGCTTCAAAAATGATCGATTTAGGAATTAAACGTAACAATCCAATTTCTTCAAATGGCATATGTGTCCCACCATTCATTTCTGCAGTTACTCCTGCATCTGATCCAATCACAGTGGCATCCAATTGTGCGTATCCAAGAGAAATAAATAATTGATCAAATACTCTTCGTGAAGCAAAAGGACCAAATGTATGAAGATAAGGTCTAAACCCCTGAATAGACAAGCCTGCTGCAAGGCCGACCATTTCTGCTTCCATAATCCCAACATTCACATAACGGTCTCCAAAGTCCTTTTCAAGATTATGAGTAGCCATCGAACTTGACAAATCGGCTTCTAAGACTACTATATCAGAATCACTTTGATTAGCCTCTAAAAGGAAGTCTCTATATACATGCCGTAATTCTTTCGTAC
This sequence comes from Streptococcus pneumoniae, assembly GCF_001457635.1. NCBI lineage: Bacteria > Bacillati > Bacillota > Bacilli > Lactobacillales > Streptococcaceae > Streptococcus > Streptococcus pneumoniae. Next base: position 615,576 of record NZ_LN831051.1, on the reverse strand, counting down.
TTCTCATCATTCTGTTTCCTCCAATTCCTGACTTAATCTTTCTACAACTGAAGTTAACATTTGTTTCTCCTCTACAGTAGGGCGAAGATGATGATTGGATTTCATTTCTTCCAGCTCTTGAACCCCTTGACCTTTAATAGTATCTAATACAATGCACTTAGGTGATGAATTATTTGACTGTTTTAATTGGACAATCCCTTCATAAATTTCTCTAATATCTGAACCTTTGACCCTAATGGATTCAAATCCAAATGCTGAAAATTTTTCTACGAAATCACCTGAATTACAAATATCCTTTGTAAAACCATCTAATTGTTTTTTGTTATCATCAACAAATACAATTAAGTTGGATAACTGTTGATGAGAAGCAAACTGTATAGCCTCCCAACATTGTCCCTCATTTAACTCACCATCTCCAACAATAGCGTAAGTATAAAAGGGACTCTTTCTTATTCTCTGACCATATGCAAGTCCAGTTGCAACACTAATTCCTTGTCCTAAAGAGCCCGTTGTCATATCTATGCCTGGCGTTAGATTTCTATCAGGATGAGACGGTAATTTGGTTCCATTTGTATTTAAAGAATATAAGAATTCTTTGTCAAAGAAACCATTCAAATAGAGTGTACTGTATAGAGCTGGTCCTCCATGACCTTTTGATAATATGAAATAATCTCTATCTCGTGCTGCAAATATTTCTGGAGTCATTGGCATTATTTCACCATAAAGCACTGCTAACACTTCTACGATAGACAAACTTCCTCCGTAATGTCCGAATCCAAGATGATTCAATGTTCTAAGAGTATTTAATCGGATGTTAGTCGCAAATTTTCTTAACCCATCTTCTCTATTTTTACTTAAAATCATCCCTTATTCCTCCTTTGCAGATGGCTTTTTAATAAAGGATACTCCAAACATAACTGCTAAAATAAGAACAAGACCAATCACAATGCCTGCTTGTGAGCCAAATTGATTTAACATTCCTAAAATAATTCCTGATAGACCAAAATCTGCATCTGAGAAAGTTGATCCTTGGAAACCAAGTCCTCCCAAAACTGGCATTAAAAAGACTGGAAGAAAACTGATTAAAATACCTTGTAAAAATGCTCCAATAGTGGCTCCACGAACACCACCAGATGCATTCCCAATGACACCTGCAGTCGCTCCACAGAAGAAATGAGGCACAACGCCTGGTAAGATAACAACCGTTCCTGAAGCAATCATAATTGCCATACTTACTAAACCACCAACAAAACTAGAGATAAATCCAATTAGAACTGCATTGGGTGCATAAGTATAAACAATCGGACAATCCAAAGCAGGTTTTGAATTAGGTACAAGACGCTCTGAAATACCTTTAAAGGCTGGAACAATTTCGCCCAAAATAAGGCGAACACCTGCTAAAATAACAAATACCCCTGCTGCAAATTGACCTGCTAATTGTAAAGCATAAACTAGACCACTTGTACCACTACTGATTTCTTTTTCTATATATTCTGACCCTGCAAAGATAGCTACAATAATGTAAATAACTGCCATGGATAAAGTGATACTAACAGTACTATCACGTAAAAAAGCTAAACTCTTTGGAAATTTAATGTCCTCTGTTGATTTTGATTTGTCACCGATAAGGCTACCAGTAAAACCACTCAACCAATATCCCAAAGAACTGAAATGACCTAAAGCTACCTTGTCATTTCCAGTTAATTGAACCATATATTTTTGCACAAATGCTGGGGAAATACTCATAATAATACCGAGTGCTAATCCTCCTAGTAAGATAAGAGGCAAGCTAGTAAAGCCAGCAACTGATAAAATGACCGCAATCATACATGCCATATATAGAGTGTGGTGCCCTGTTAAAAAAATATATTTAAATCGAGTAAAACGAGCGATTAAGATATTGAACACCATGCCTGCAAACATAATCATTGCAGTAGCTGAGCCATATGTTGTTAAAGCTACAGCTACAATTGCTTCATTATTCGGCACAACGCCAGATAAATGAAAAGCATGCTCAAACATGGTACCAAATGGATTTAAAGAATTTTGTACAATTCCTGCACCACCAGATACAACTAAGAAACCAACAAAGGTCTTAATTCCACCTTTAATAATATCAGGTAATTTCTTCTTCTGAAGAACTAATCCTAAAATTGCAATTAAAGCTACTAAAATAGCTGGTGTACTAACAATATCCAATATGAACTTCATCATGACGCTAGCCTCCTATATAAGTCCTTTTTCTTCACAAAGTTTAGTAATTAATTCTCGTAGTTCATCCATATCAATAATACTATTTAAGATACGAACATCTCCAAGATGACTAGCTGAATCAGCTAGATCACGACCAACAATCCAAATATCAGCTGCATTTGGATCTGCTCCACCTAAATCATAATGTTCAACTTCTACATCCGAAACATTCAAATCACTCAATACAGATTCAATATTCATCTGTACCATAAAACTTGAACCTAATCCTGAACCACAAGCTGTACCAATTTTTAACATTATCTAATCCTCCTGTTTAATTATCATTTTAATGTCATCATAGTTTTTTGATGATATTAAAGTTTGAACATGATTTTTATCTCTTAAAATTGTTGTTAAATGTGACAAAGCCTTTAAATGACTCTCATTATCAATGGCTGCAATACAAATCAACAATCTTACCTCTTGTTCTGGATTATCCAATAAATAAATCGGTTCTTCCAAAACTAACATTGACATTCCTATTTCATTCACACCTTCATCTGGCCGAGCGTGAGGAATTGCTACTCCCTTCCCTAAATTAATAAAAGGTCCAAACTCTTCTACTTTTTGAATCATTGCCTCAGGGTAGTTCTCAGTTATCTTATCTTGATCCAAAAGCGGTTTAGCTGCTAAACGAATCGCCTCCTTCCATCCTAATTTTTGCGAACTAACCTGATAGGTTTCTTTGGTAATAAGTTGTTCTAGCACTGGTACAATTTCCTTTCTATCATTTTTTTGATAAAGATAATTCTTTAACGCCAATCTTAATTCCAATTCTTGTGTAATAATTCCATATCTTTTGACAATATTCAGGATTTGTTCAATCTCAAAATCTCCATACTCTAAATTCGGAAAATCTTTTAACACTAGTTCTACTAGTTGTATTGCTTGCTCTTCAGTCATCATAACCGAAACTAGATAATTTGGCTTTTCTGTCTCCACCTTTATGGTAGAAAAAACCATATCATAGTCACTACTAGCTTTCACCTGTAAATCATCAATCTTTGAGGTTCCTATAAACTCAATTTGAGGAAATAATGCTAATAGATTCTCTTTTAACATCAATGAAGAACTAACACCATTAGGACAAATGATTGCTGCTTTATAGCATTTTTGAGGCAAAGTATCTGCTTTCTTTAAATAACCTCCGAAATGGATAACAAAATATGCTGTTTCACTATCAGGTATGGGATTGTCAATAGCGTCCATCAAGGGCATCAAAGAATCTTTGACTAATTCAAATAAATCAGGATAATGTTCTTTAACATGCAATACATATTCATTTGAACTAGGTAGGCCGAACTTTAATCTATAGTAAGCCGGTATAAGGTGGCGGCGAAGATTTTCTCTCAATCCTTCCCTTTGTTTAAAATGTAACAAAGAAATATCTTCCATTCTACTTATAATAGCCTCTGTTAATTGATTAAAGTAAACCGGAGCAACATCTACTTCACCTTCAAAGCAACTTGATAATAAAACTGTGATATAGCGATAATCATCCTCAGAAAACACCGTATCTATAATTCCCAAATCAACCACTGTATCCAATAAAATAGTGGTTATATCTTGAATAACAGGAGATACTAATGTCTCTGAAAGACATACTCTTTCAACATCCCTTTGATACCTACACAGAATGAATACTAAACCGAAAAGGCAAACTTTTAATTGATTAACAATAGGTACTAGCTGTAGCTTCTCATAATAATCTTTAACTACCTGATTTATCAAATCATAAGTTAATGAATACCCCCAACTGGATAAAACATAATCCAAACCCCAAATCCCTATGGAGGATTCCAGCAACTCACTAACCATTTGAAAAGCTAAGCGGTGCTTATTCCACTCTGAACCGTGTAAAGTATAACCTTTTGCTCTACTGTACCCTAGCTCCAAATCATTATCTAACATAATCTTTCTTAATGATTGAATATCAGATAAGGTTGTATTCTTACTTACTTTCAAAAAGTCTTGGTAATGATTATTCGATATAAAATCTAATCGGCAAAAAGTGTAAAGATAGATTAAAGCTAAGCGAGTCGACTTTGGTAAAACCAATTCATCCGACTTAATAATATCTGTCAAAGACTGCTTCGTACGATTTGATAAACTATAGCGACCTTGCTTTTTATCCAGCACTATCCCTTTATTAGCTAGATAAGGCACTAAATAATCTATTCCTTCTTTGACTTCCTTTATAGGTAAGCTCACCTTAACAGATAATTCATATAATGATAGCTCACAATGATCCATCAAAGTCATCAAAATAACTAGTGCTCTATAATCAAACATTTCTCTTCCTTTCTAACTACAATTATAGTGTAAAAGTTATAAGAATAAAAGAGTATTTGAGCACAATATAATCTCACCTTTTAAAAGAAATTATTGGGCTGAAAGTTTTTAGTGATTATTTTCAACTTTCTATTGACTTTTAAAAACAAAGTGATATCATTTAGATATCAAATAATGGGAGGTCATTCTTATGACTGAAAAACTAATCAATTCAAAACCAAATGGTGTATTCGCATTGATTCTCATTGAGTTGACAATCGTACTTGGTATCTTTATATTTATAATGGGTGTTGGTTCGGAAAACATTTTTGGAATTATTATCGGACCTTTACTAATCGTAATTGCAGGTCTAGCTCATGCTGGTTTAAAAGTTGTCAAACCTCAGGAAGCTCTGGTTCTGACACTCTTTGGTAATTATACAGGTACCATCAAAGAACCTGGTTTTTACTTTGTCAATCCCTTCAGCGTAGCAGTCAACCCTGCAAACCACACTCGACTTGGACAAAGTGGTGATGTTAGCACAAAATCTCCTTTTTTAGGAGCTAAATCATCAAATGACAATGATGTAAATCTTGAAATTGGCAAGAAACACATTTCCCTCAAAGTCATGACCTTGAGCAATTCTCGTCAAAAAATCAATGATTGCTTAGGAAACCCTGTAGAAATCGGTATCGCGGTAACTTGGAGAGTTGTCGATACCGCTAAGGCAGTCTTCAACGTTGATAACTACAAAGAATATCTTTCATTGCAATGTGATAGCGCCCTCCGTAATATTGTCCGCATCTATCCTTACGATGTGTCTCCTAATGTGGATACTACGGGTGACGGGCAAGCAGATGAAGGTAGTCTCCGTGGCTCTAGCGAAATTGTTGCTAACCGTATTCGTGAGGAAATTCAAAGTCGCGTAGAAGATGCTGGCTTGGAAATCCTTGAAGCACGTATCACTTACCTAGCTTATGCTCCAGAAATTGCTGCCGTTATGCTTCAACGCCAACAAGCATCTGCCATTATTGATGCACGGAAGATGATTGTAGATGGTGCTGTAGGAATGGTTGAAATGGCACTAGAACGGCTCAATGAAGGGGAATTGGTAGAACTTGACGAAGAACGAAAAGCTGCCATGGTTTCAAATCTCCTTGTCGTTCTTTGTGGCAATCATGATGCACAACCAATTGTCAACACAGGAAGTCTTTACTAAAGATGGCTGAAGCTAAAAAAAAGCAGATCCCCCTTCGACTCTCAACAAAGTTATACGCTGCACTCGCATCATGGGCAGAAGACGACTTTCGTTCAGTCAATGGGCAAATCGAATATCTCCTCACAGAGTGTGTCAAGCAACGGAAGAAAGACGGAAAATACGTATCAGAAACCATTGACGAACCATTTGAGATTGATATTTAACACCTTCTCCTGTCTGCCGTGTCGGATAGGAGAATTTTTTCATCTTTTTTTGTCAAGTAACTTTACTTTACAAAAAAAATGTGTTATCCTAGTATGGTTGATGAAAATCAGTAGATTGAATCGAATATAAATACCTAAAGGAGAAATCAAAATGGCAGTACCTGCACGTCGCACTTCAAAATCGAAGAAAAACAAACGTCGTACACACTACAAAGTAACAGCTCCATCTGTAAACTTTGACGAAACTACTGGAGATTACTCACGTTCTCACCGTGTATCACTTAAAGGATACTACAAAGGACGTAAAATCGCTAAAGCTGCATCAGCTGAATAATAGAAGGGAGATACCATGCGCGTAAATATTACACTTGAACACAAAGAATCTGGTGAACGCTTGTACCTTACTTCTAAAAACAAACGTAACACTCCAGACCGCCTTCAATTGAAGAAATACTCACCAAAACTTCGCAAACACGTTGTGTTTACAGAAGTTAAGTAAGCATTCAATACGAATCAATACAGAAGAAAAACGCTTGATCAGCGTTTTTTCTTTTTGTTAATTTCACTATATTGCAAGGGAAATCATTCGAATGACTACATTATTGATAATATTTGTTAAGCCATCAAAAGTAATTAACATTTCATAGCGAGTAATCCTATTTAAACTCGTCCCACTATCTATTTCTTCTTATCTCTGTGTTATAATCCCGACTTTATCATAAGTTTGTCTAACTGTAGCATTTGAAACCAGATAATTCTTCTGTTTCACGCGAAACACCCTGCGCCAAGCAAGGTGTTCTTGTTTTTATACTCAATGAAAATCAAAGAGCAAACTAGGAAGCTAGCTGCAGGCTGCTCAAAACACTGTTTTGAGGTTGTAGATGGAAGCTGACGTGGTTTGAAGAGATTTTCGAAGAGTATTAAGTCGTATAAATCATCGAAGCTGTCGCAATGGTATGCCACTGGTTAGCTGTAGTTGCTGCGAAATCCTTGTCTGCGTAGAAGTCAGTAAATGGTAGGATTTCAACTTCCAGCTCGTCGATGCGGTCAAGCTGGCCAGCCAGATAAACCTCGATACGGCTTTCTGCTCGTTTGATGCGTTGCAAGAGTCCGCCCATACGGATGTCAACTGTATCCAAACCAAAGACCTTGTTTTCTTTCAGCCATTGGTGACTAAAGAGGGCATGGAAGTCTTCAATTTGGCTTCTAAGTTCTGGTAATTCTTGTCTGGCGATTTGTTGTAAACTTTCTTTATCATCCGCTTGGTAGGCCTGACGAATGCGTCGTCCCACATCTACTTTGCTACTTAAAATAGCATTCAACTGGGCCTGAGTTTCAAAGAGATAAGCATAGTTTCCAGCTTTTTCTTTAATGTTAGCAAGCGTCTCAGCAGCCTGAGCGAAGTGTGGCTTGTCCTGTTCAGGTGTCATGTGTCGGTCAAGTATCGGACAGAGAACATCCTGATAAAAGACATAGCGGTTGGGATTGATGCCACTGAGATTACCTGGTAGGTCTGGTAAGAGGTTGGCAAGATCAATCTGCATAAAATCCTCAACCGTTAGACCAGTATTGGTCTTGAAATGCGCAGACAAACTATCTAGGTCATTGCGATAGCTGAGTTCTGCCCAGATTTGCAAGCTTGGTAGGATAGAGAACTGGGCAGTTTCACCACCATTGTCTCCCCAACCCGTTACGATGACTTCTTTAATCTGATTGGCACGGCAGGCTTTATCAGCCTCGATAGCCACTAGACGGCTAAAATGGTTGTGAGGTGTAAAGCCAATCCACTTCCAAGCTCCCCCTGCAAATGCAAGGTCATGGCTAATCTTGTGATGATTGCGGAAATTACGGTTGTATTTTTCCTCGCTATCCTGATAATAATCCCAGTAAACCAGAGTCACACGGTCTTTGAGACGGTCTAGGTAGACACGAGTTTCCTCTGGAATTTCCACATCACGGTCGTACTGGCCATCCGCTGACATGAGTTTGAAGAACATATCACTCCACATCTGGCAGTGGAAACCATATTTGTCAGCAATATCCAGCACGCGCTCCAAGTGTTGGCACATGAGGAGACTACGATCCACAACACCGTTCAAAATCAGGTAGCGTCCCAAACCAACCAAGTGGGCTTCGTCCATCCCGATATTGACCTTGCGAGTCTTCAGTTTAGACAACGTGGCAAACATGCCATCAATCAGGTCATAAACCTTTTCTTCGCCAATGAGAAGAATGTCCTCTACATCACGGAGCTCCTGCACTTCCTTGACACCCCATTTGACAAAGGCCGACAAGTGGGCCAAGGTCTGGATGCATGGTACAAAGGTCATGTCAAACTGTTGGGCATAGGCTTCGATTTCCTGCAACTCCTCTGCTGAATAAGCTCCACGGAAATAGCCAAAGTAAGGCTGCCCTTCAATCTGGTAAGTGTCTTCCATGTAAAGCTCAAAGGTTGAGTAGCCCATGAGAGCCAAGACCTCAATCATCTGCTTGGCAGAAGCCACATTCAGCACCGCATTTCGAGAACAGTCAACCATGTAAGCCAAATCTTCGTAAGCTGCTTGTTCCTCAATCTCTACTTTATCAGCTTCTGCTAGAACTGTTACCAACAAGGATAAGGCACGATAAAGTTGGTGAGGTTTGCGGTAGGTCAATTGATAGTGACCTTCCTCACCCTCGATAGAGATAGAGGCTTGGTCAGACTGAGTGACAGCCACTTCCACATCTGGTAGAGAAATGTGACCTTTTAAAACCTCAATAGCTTGCGTTTGTTTGGGACTAAGTCCTGTAAATCTTACCATTGCTTTTCCTCCTGTAGCCAGTTGACAAGAGCACCGTAGAGATTGGCATCTGCGTGATAGGTGCAGGCCTGGATAACTGGTGCGACCGTGTATTCTTCGTAGGTATCGACAAAGTTATCAACAGCCTTCTTGACATCTTGGATAAAATCTGGATTTTGACTGATAGAGCCACCCAGACTGATGACATCTGGATCGATGAGATACTGGATATTGAGCAAGCCTTGCGCCAGATTGCGGTTCATGCGCTCAATGGCTTCTTGACAAAGAGCATTACCAGCTGCGGCCTCTTGGTAAATCTTGCGACCGTCCCAATCAGTATGACCAGATTTTTCAATCACGTATCGTACCATATTCCCAGTTGATGCTAGTTGCGACCAGTTATTAAGTTTTTCAGCAGGGGCAAGGGTTGTCATGTAGCCAAATTCTCCACCCAGACCGTGGCGACCTCGATGAAGTCTACCATTGATAATCATGGCTCCGCCAATCCCTGTCCCAATCACGACACAGGCTGCATTTTCAAGCTCTGGATGAGCTAGTAGTTCACTGAGTCCAACGCAGTTGGCATCATTTTCTAAATGGACAGGTAGCTGATAAGAGCTAAGCGCCTCATACCAAGAAAAGCCATGGATGTAGGGCACCGCACTGAAGCCATCAATCACACCTGTCTCTTGATTGACCGCACCTGGAACGCTCATAGCAATCCCACTGTAATCCTGTTCTGACAAGCGTTGATCTAGCCACGCTAGTAAATCCTCCAAGTTTTCAGGCGTTGAAATACTTGTCTTATACAGTATTTTCCCATCAGGAGTCAGACTGGCAAACTTAATCCCAGTCCCTCCGATATCAATCGTTGCAATGGTCATTGTTTTTACCATAAAAAGGGGCGAATCAGCAGTTAGTTCTTACTTTTTCGCCCCTCCTTTCTTTTGATGTTTACTTTTTGAAATTAAATTTCTTCTTTTTTGATGAATTCTGTACGAATCTCTTGTGGATCCAATGGTCCTGAATGAACTGGATATGGTCGCTCAAGTAAGTCAAGAATGGTTTGTTGATGTTCTGATATGCGCACATTTTCTTGACTCATATTATAGTAACGGAAGACATAGCCTTCTTCATTTTCCGCCACTTTAAAGGCTGTTGGACAAACTTGCGGTATGCTGAGAACAGAATGGCTCAAGAGGCTACCAGTCGCAACCACGCTTCCTTCCTGTCTAGCAAGCTGAAGGCTGGTAAACGGTGTCTGCAAGGCTTTGGCACGACGGAAAGCTGAAAAGCGTTCTTGGGCTTGGTGGCATTCAAGTGCAAACTCGACTTCAAACTCACGCAAGCATTGTGCTTCTGGCGTTGGGAAGTAGCCCCAGTCACCTAGCTCACCTGATGCACGCAAAATGGTCACGGCAATGGTGTTATCCCCAAGGATTTCGTATTCATTCAATCCCTTATTGGATACAGTCACCCCTTTTTCATCGTCATACAGACTGACAAAAGCTTGTTGGTGTTGAGGATTTTCAGGATTTTCCCATGAAGCAGCTGGTTTGTTTGGTCGTGTCACCACCTCATAGATACTTTCAGAATCATTGCTTGGACGCGTGTTATGAGTCTTGACCAAGAGACGGATACGGTGATCCTTGGCAGTGTTAGTAAAGCGAGTCTTGAAGCGGATTTGTGGATTGTCAACGAAGACAGTCAACTCAGTTTCCAGAGGAATGTTTGTCAATTCTTCTGACCGTCCAGCCTCACGCTTCATAAACTCGATGATACCTTGTTGCTCTTCTTCTAGCTTTTCATCCGCACTGACAGGCACGGTCAATTCATGTTTGAGCAAGATTTTAGCATAGCGATCTGTGTTTTCCAAGACCTCGTGGCCCTTAAGCTCTGCAAAGATTGGCTCTGTTCCTTTTGGTTGGAAATAGATATACTCGTTTCCGATGTCCCCACGGTCTTCGAAGCGGATAAAGTCTTCATAGGCTTCGTGAGTTGTCTTGTCATATACTGTGATGTTGTCATCCACACTCACCGTTACGAATGGTGTATCAATCACTCCGTTTTGGTAAATACCCTCACGGTGTTCTTGTTTTCCTTCCAGCAATTGGAAGGTTGTCCAAGAAAGCGGCGCTAGGTGAACTGGAATGGTCACGCGCACTTGTCGAGCAATACGAGCTTGGCGGAACTTGTCTTTTGGTAAATCGTACTCAAAATTAGCTCCGAGGTCTTCGATTGTAGCCTCTACAGGATGACCATCCAAGTCCTCCACACGGTAACTTGGCAAGATAAGAGCAGCCATCTTTTTGTAGCCTTCTGTTGGGTGCAATTCCTTGAAATCACAAGTCGCCACATCAATCACTGTGCTGACAGTATCGACCTTATCATGCAAGCCTGTGTTAATGACAGTAAAGAGATAGTCACTTTGAGCCTTATCCGTAGCAATTTTACCCTTCCACTCGTTGAGCAAATTACTTTTAACAAAGTTTCCTACTTGGTTGACCTTGGCAAAACGCGTTTCCATCTCGCGGTGAACTTCGTCCACGCTACAGCCACAGATACTATCATGTGGCGCATTCTGCAAAAGTGTTTTCCAAGCATAGGTCAACTGGTCCTTGTGGTTGTGTCCACCAGTGATAATAGTCAAGGGTTCTACCACTTGCTCTAGGAGGTTGCTATTTTCTTGGAAGGCTTGTTTTAGGTAAATGCGGGATGAAGAAGTGTTGGCAAGTGTGTACCAGCCATCTGTTTCCTGACTGGTCAACTCGCCTGTAACAGTTGATAAGTGTTCAGGAAGCGCACCTTCTACAGCTTGAACATATTCATCAAAAGAACTATGAACAAAGATTACATCTGGGAAGAGTTCATTTGCCACACGAATGGCTTCGCTCAGATTTTTCTGTACAGGCTGGTGGTCACAGCCGTTCATCATCAACCATTGGTTGGTCGAAGCGTAGGCACGCACATCTGACAATTTTTGTTTCCAGAAGGTCAAGGCCTCATCTTTGTCAACTGGGATTTCATTCCCATTACTGTACCAGTTAGCAAAGAGAATACCTAAAACACGACTACCATCCACACCCTGCCAGTACATTTCTGAAAACTGGGATGTAAACTGCTCATCTTCAAGGACTTGGTTGTCAAATCCAATCGGCTTCACACCACGACCAAAGGCCGCCACGTGAATGCCTGATTTTTGAAGAATTTGAGGCGCTTGTCCCATATTTCCAAAGGTATCTGGAAAGTAGCCAATCTGGGTTGATTTACCCCATTTGGCAGCTTCTTGTTGACCAATCAAGGTATTGCGGACATTGGCTTCACTGGAGATCAAGTAGTCATCCTGCAAGATGTAAAAGGGACCAATTTTAAGTTTGCCCTCGTCAATGTAGCGTTGGACCTTGTCGCGATTTTCAGGGCGAATTTGTAAGTAGTCATCAAGGACAATAGTTTGTCCATCCAAGTGGAAACTCTTGAACTCAGGGTCATTTTCAAAGAGATCAAAGAGATTGTCAAACAATTCCACCAACTGCATACGATGGCTTTCAAAAGGCAAGTACCACTCACGGTCCCAGTGACTATGTGAGATAATATGTACAACAACATTTTCCATGAAGTAAAACCTCATTCTAAATTTAAATTTTAACGTTTTAAATGTAAACTTGTGATTCTGATAAGAATCGGTTGAGCTAAAGCGAGCCCCTTAGCGAATATCCA